>NZ_SMKT01000189.1 GCF_004348735.1 Actinomadura sp. KC06 | reverse complement strand
AGTTGTGTATAAGAGACAGGGGCGGGAGAGCGCTCACCGGCCGGTGACGGGTTCGCGGGCCAGGTAGACGACGTCGGGTTCGCCGCGGGGCACCGGCACCGGCCGTGCCCGCACGTGCGCGAACCGGTCCCGCAGGAGCGCCTCGAACGCGGGCGCGGCGTTCGCGCTCCACACCGCGAGCGTCCCGCGCGGGGCGAGGTGCGCGGCGAGCAGGTCCAGGCCGGTGGGGGCGTAGAGGCGGGCGTTGCCCGGGGTGACGGTCCAGTCGGGGCCGTTGTCGATGTCCAGGCACAGCGCGTCGAAGCGCCGGTCCGGTCCGGGGGGCGGGGCGGTGAGGACGTCGAGGAGGTCGGCGTTGCGGACGGTGACGCGGGGGTCGTCCAGCGCGTCCCGCGACCAGGGCCGCAGGACGGTCCGGTGCCAGGCGATCACCGCGGGCTCGCGTTCGACGACGGTGACGTGCGCGACGCCCGGCAGGGCGAGGGCCTCGGCGAGGGAGAACCCGACGCCGAGCCCGCCGATCAGCACCCGCGCGGCCGCCCCGGCGCGGGCGCGGCCGTCGAGGGCGGCGCGGACCAGGAGCCGTTCGGACTCGCCGTTGCGGGTGTCCATGAGGAACACGCCGTTGCTGATGATCTCGTAGTCGGCGCCGGCACGGCGCAGCACCAGCTCGCCGCCGGCGCCGTCCGCGCGTTCGACCACGACCGGCTCGGCGGCCGTCCCCGGAGCGGCTTCCATACCCGCACCCTACGGCCCCGCGCGGCGGCCGGGCGCGGCCGGTGATCGGCGCAACCGGGTGGTGGGCGGGGCGCGCCGGGCTTACCGTGAGGCCCGTGGACGATCATGTGCGGCTGCGGCCGGTGGCCGAGGAGGATCTGCCGTTCGTCGAGCGGCTGCGGACCGACCCCGACCTGTGCGGCCCGTTCCTGTGGGACGGGTGGCGCGACCCGCGGCGGTTCCGCCGCCGCTGGGAGCAGGACGGCTGGCTCGGCGAGGAGACCGCCACGCTCATGGTCGATGGTGGCCCCGGCGGCGACGGGCCGCTCGGGCTGGTCTCCTACCGGAGGATGCACACCGCCGGGCCGGTGTGGTGCTGGAGCATCGGGATCTCGCTGATGCCCGCGGCGCGCGGGCGGGGCGCCGGGACCCGCGCGCAGCGGCTCCTGGTGGAGTACCTGTTCGCCTACACCCTCGCGCACCGGATCCAGGCCGAGACCGACGTCGACAACATCGCCGAGCAGCGCGCCCTGGAGAAGGCGGGTTTCACCCGCGAAGGCGTGCTCCGCGGCTACGCCTTCTTCGGCGGCCGGTACCACGACGAGGTGCTGTACAGCATCCTGCGCGAGGAACTGCTAAAGGACCCGCGCGAGGACGGGGCATGAGTTCAGCGCGGTGTGAGGCGGCGGGAACACCCCTTCCCCGGCCGCCGTTACCGTGTAACGATGTAATCATCCGGGAGGTGCGATGGTCTCCGACCCCCACGACGGCACGCACGACGAGGCGCCGCTGGACGCCTACTCCCGCGTGGTGTCCGCCGTCGCCCGCGAGCTGACCCCGCGCGTGGCGGCGCTGCGCGTCCGGCACCGGCGCGGTGAGGGCGCCGGGTCGGCGGTCGCGTTCACCGGCGACGGGTTCCTGCTCACCAACGCCCACGTCGTCGGCGCCGCGACCGGCGGGCAGGCCGCGTTCGCCGACGGCGCGACCGCCCCGTTCACCGTCGTGGGCACCGATCCGCTGTCGGACCTGGCCGTCGTCCGCGCGGACGGGCCCGTCCCCGACCCGGTCACGCTCGGCGACAGCGACGCGCTGGTCGTCGGGCAGCTCGTCGTCGCGGTCGGCAACCCGCTCGGCCTGTCCGGGTCGGTGACCGCGGGGGTGGTGTCGGCGCTGGGCCGGTCGCTGCCGACCTCGCAGCCGACCCGCACCGGCACCGTGGTCCGCGTCATCGAGGACGTGATCCAGACCGACGCCGCGCTGAACCCGGGCAACTCCGGCGGCGCGCTCGCCGACTCCCGCGGCCGGGTCGTGGGCGTCAACACCGCCGTCGCGGGGTTCGGCCTCGGCCTGGCCGTGCCGATCAACGCCACCACGCGCCGCATCATCGGCGCGCTGATCCGCGACGGGCGGGTCCGGCGCGCGTTCCTCGGGCTGGTCGCCGCGCCCGTGCCCGTCCCGGCGGTGCTGCGGCCCCGGATCGGGCAGGACGAGGCGCTGCGCGTCGCGGAGGTCGTGCCCGGCAGCCCCGCCGACCGGGCCGGGCTGCGCCGCGGCGACCTGGTCCTCACCGCCGGCGGCCGGCCCGTGTCCACCGCGCAGTCGCTGCAGCGGCTGATGTTCGCCGAGGCGATCGGGCGGCCGCTGTCGATCACGGTGCTGCGCAACGGCGCGATGGTCGACGTCATCGCCGCCCCCGTCGACCTCGACGGCGCCGAACACGCCTGAACCGCGCGCGCGACCGCGCCGCTGTCAGCGGCCGCGGAAGGTGGCACGGTAGGCGGTGGGCGGCACCCCGACGGCCGCCTGCAGGTGCTGCCGCAGCGACGCGGCCGTCCCGAACCCGGCGCGCTCGGCCACCCGGTCCACCGGCAGGTCGGTCTCCTCCAGCAGCCGCCGCGCCCGCTCCACCCGCTGCGCCGTCAGCCACACCTGCGGGGACACGCCCGTCTCCTGCCGGAACCGGCGGGTGAAGGTCCGCACGCTCATCGAGGCCCGCGCCGCCATCCGCGCCAGCGTGACCGGGCCGTCCAGATGCCGCAGCGCCCACGCCCGCGCCGGTCCGGTCGACGCGCGCCGCTGCTCGGGCACCGGGCGCGCGATGAACTGGGCCTGGCCGCCGTCGCGGTGCGGCGGCACGACCGTGCGGCGCGCCACGTCCCCGGCCACCGCGGCGCCGTGGTCGCGGCGGATCAGGTGCAGGCACAGGTCGATACCCGCCGCCTCCCCGGCCGAGGTCAGCACGTCGCCCTCGTCGGCGTACAGGACGGCCGCGTCCACCCGCACCCCGGGGAACATCGCGGCGAACCGGTCGCACGACATCCAGTGCGTGGTGGCGCGGCGCCCCTCCAGCAGCCCGGCCGCCGCGAGCACGAACGCGCCCGTGCAGATCGACGCGATCCGCGCTCCCCGCCGCGCCGCGTCCGCCAGCGCCGCCGGGACCGGGCCCTCGCCGGGGCGGGTCTCGTCCAGCGTGTGCGACGCCGGGACGATCACGGTGCCGGCGGCGGCGACGGCGTCCAGGCCGTGGGCGACCGTCACCGCGAAGTCCGCGTCGGTCGCGATCTCGCCCGGCGCCACCGCGCACGACACCACCTCGTACAGCGGCGCGCCCGCGGCGGAGCGCGCCTGCCCGAACAGCTGGTGGACCAAGCCCAGCTCCAGCGGCAGGACGCCGTCGCGCACCAGCACCGCCACCCGATGCCTCTCCACGATCATGGCCCGATCCTGACACATCTCGGCCGACCGGCCACTCGTGGGGCGTCCCGCCGCGGCGGCAGCATCGGACACGCCCCCGCATCGGAAGGAGAAAGCCATGAACGTCCTGTGGGTCTTCGCGCACCCCGAGGGCCGCTCCCTCAACGGCGTCCTGCGCGACCGCGGCGCCGCCACCCTCGCGCGCCTGGGCCACCGCGTCCGCCACTCCGACCTGTACGCGATGGAGTGGAACCCGGTCGTCGGGCCCGCCGACTTCGGCCACGACCCGCGCGAGCGGCTCGTCGTCGGCGCCGCGTCCGAACGCGCCCACGCCGCCGGCGCGCTGGCCCCCGACATCCGCGCCGAACAGGACAAGATCGCCTGGGCGGACGCGCTGGTCGTGCAGTTCCCGCTGTGGTGGTTCGGGATGCCCGCCATCCTCAAGGGCTGGTTCGACCGCGTCTTCGTCCAGGGGTTCGCGTTCGGCGTCACCGACGCCCGCGGCCGCACCCAGCGCTACGGCGCCGGCGGCCTGGCCGGGCGCCGCGCCCTGGTCGTCACCACCGCCGGCGCCCGCCCCACCGGCCTCGGCCCCCGCGGCGTGCACGGCGACGCCGAGGACGTCCTGTTCCCCCTGCTGCACGGCACGCTGTTCTACACCGGCATGGACGTCCTGCCGCCCCTGGTCGTCCCCTCCGCCGACCGCGCCGGGCCCGCCGACACCGCGGCCACCGCGGCGGCGCTCGACGAGCGGCTGCGCGACCTGCCCACCGCCGCGCCCATCCCGTACCGGACCGAAGCGGGCGGCGACTACGACGACGACCTCGTCCTGCGCCCCGCCCTGGCCCCCGGCCGCACCGGCCTCACCGTCCACCGCGAGGCCCCCGCGTCCCGGACGAACGCCGCCTGACCCCGGCCCCGAGACGGGCGGCGGGCCAGCCGGCGGGCCGGGCGCGGTCAGGGACGGCGGGCCGTGATGATCCAGGCACGCGAGTCGAAGTACACCCCGCCGCCGGTGTCGTGGGCGGCGAGGGCGGCGCGCAGCCGCGTGCGCGCGTGCTCGGCCGCCGCGGCGCCGAGGCCGGCGAGCAGGTCCTCGTCCCAGAGGCGGAGCACGTTGTCGAAGGCGGCGGCGCTGTCCGGGCCGTAGTAGACGGGTTCGTGCACGTCGGTGAAGGCGACGTCCGTGAAGCCCGCCGCGTCCAGGACGCCCTCGGCGGCGGCCGGGTCGGCGAGCGAGAACGGGTCCGGCCCGCCGGCGGGAGAGGGCGTGCCGGGACGGCGGATCGCGGAGGCCCATTCGTTGCGGTCGCGGCCCTGCCAGACCAGCAGCACCAGACGCGCCGCGGGGCGCAGCGCGCGCCCGATGTTGGCGAACGCGGCGACCGGGTCGCCGAAGAACATCGTCCCGAACCTGCTGATGCACAGGTCGAAATGCTCCGGCGGGAAGGGATGCACCTGCGCGTCCGCCTGCTCGTAGGCGACGTTGCGCAGTCCCTGCTCGGCGCTGAGCCGGCGGGCCCGCTCCAGCATCCGCGCGGACAGGTCGACGCCCACCGCGCTCCCGTCGACGGCGGCGCGGGCCGCCTCCCGCGTGGTCTGCCCCGTGCCGCAGCCGACGTCGAGCACACGGTCGCGCGGGCCGACGCGGGCGGCGGCGCGGAAGAGCTCGTTGTGCGGGCGCAACTCCGCGTCGAAGTCGAACAACTCGACCTGGTCGGACGCCTCGGCTGCCACTGCCATCAGCCCCTCTCGCCGGTCACGGGGGGTCGAGCCTCAAGGCCCGGCCATGAACGCCACGCTAGGCCCGGGATTCCATCGGCAAAAGCGTTGATTCTCGATCGAATCGATCATGATTGGCGATGCTTATTCGCCTCGTCCGGACGCGCGGACGTCGGCGCGGGGGTCGGCGCGGCCCGTGTGCAGGTAGCGCGCACGGCCCTGGCCGTCGTCTCCCAGGAACGCGACCGGCCCGTGGCCGGGCTCGGCGGGCAGCAGGGAGTCCCCGCGCCAGCCGAGCAGCTCCGTCCGGTACGGCTCGTCGCCGGCCTGCACCGCCGGGCCGAGGGGGACGTGCTCGAGCCACACCCGCCCCCGCCCGTCCTCGCTCACCGTGGTCTCGCTCGTGCTCGACCGGTAGACGCCCGCGCAGCGCCCGGCGTCCGGGAGCGCCGCCGGATCCGGGACGGGCTCGGCGGGCGTCTCGACGACCCTGCCGAGGATCTCCCTCATCAGCGGCTTGCGGTCGCCGCCGTTGGTGAAGACCGCCACGGACACGTCCCGGCCGGGATCGACCCGCAGCACCGCCGACTGCCCGACGGTGTTGCCGTTGTGGCCGAACACCGGGCCGCCCGGCAGGTCGTAGAGCTCCCAGCCCAGGCCCCAGGCCGTCCCCCAGCCGATGTCCGGCAGGACGACCTGCGGCTCCCGCATCGCCCGCAGCCCCTCGTCGGCGAGATGCGCCCGCGCGAACGCCAGCAGGTCGCGCGGGGTCATGGCGAGCATCGACCCGGCCGGCGCCTCCGAGCGCGTCATCGCCCAGACCGGGACGGGCCGCCCGCCCAGGTGCCCCACCGCCGCGCGGTGCAGGATCGCCTCGTACGGGTCGCTCGCCGCGTGCGTCATGCCCAGGGGCGTGAACAGGTGGTCCCGCATGCACCGGTCGAACGGCTCGCCCCGCACGACCTCCACGATCCGCCCGAGCGCGCAGTAGCCCGCGTTGTTGTAGGAGAACATCTCCCCGGGCGGGAAGATCTGCGGCACACCGGGCAGCAGATCCACGTACTTCTCCAGGCAGTCGTCTCCCTTGCCGGTGTCGGTGAACAGGTCCCCCTCGAACCCGGCCGTGTGGGACAGCAGCTGCCGGACGGTCGCCTCCCGGAACCCGGGAAGGTACCTGTCCACCGGCGCGTCGAGCTCCACCAGGCCCTCGGCGACGAGGCCCATGACCAGCGTCGCCGTCAGCACCTTGGTGATCGACCCGATCTGGAACACCGAGTCGACCGTCGCCTCGACCCCCGTGGCCGTGCTCAGCACCCCCGCCGCCGCCTCGACCACCCGGTCCCCGGCGGCGACGGCGACCGCCGCCCCCGGCACCCCGTGCTCGTGCGCCAGCCCCGGCAGCCGCTCCCGCAGCCACCCCTCGACCTCATCGATCCCCATCCTCACCCGCCCCACCGTAGACGGCTGCGACGGCACCCGTTTCCCCTCCGGCGGCGTCCGGGCGTCCGCCCAGGTGAGTCCCCGCACGCCGTCACGCCGACGACGCCGGACGGGCCGATGCATCACTGGAGACGATGGTTCATGGCCGGATCGATCGCCGCGGGCTATGCTGCGGGCGTGGGCGACGTGGAGCTGCGCCATCTGAGGGCCATGGCCGCCATCGCCGAGGAGGGAACGTTCGGGCGGGCGGCCGCGCGGCTCGGCTACACCCAGTCGTCGGTGAGCCAGCAGATCGCCGCGCTGGAGCAGGCCCTCGGCGGCGCCGTCTTCGACCGTCCCGGAGGGCCCAGGCCGGTGCGGATCACCCCTCTGGGCGAGGTGGTCCTGGCCCATGGCCGCGAGCTGCTGGCGGGATCGCAGGCGCTGGCCGACGCCGTCGACCGCTTCCGCGCGGGCAACGGCAGGATCGACATCGGCACCTTCCCGGGCGTGTCCAGCCTGATCCTGCCGGCCGTCGTCCGGCGGCTGCTGGACGAGCACCCCGGCTGCGACATCCGGCTGTCGGAGATCGAACCGGCCGATCCCCGGATCGGGGACCTCGACCTGGTGTTCCACGACGGCCGGATCGACGGCGACGCCGAGCACGTCAAGCTGTTCGACGAGCACTACCTCCTGGTCGCCGGCGCCGGCGCGTTCCCCGCCGGCCCGGTACCGGCGGAACTGCTCGACGGCGCCCCGATGGTCGCCTGGCCTCCCACCCACCACCAGACATGGCTGGAGCGGACCCTCGCCGGCCACGGCGCCCGGCCGCGGATCGTGTTCCGCACCGCCGGCCACGAGACCATCCTGTCGATGGTGCGGGCGGGCATCGGCTCGGCGGTGCTGCCCTGGCTCGCCCTGCACGGATCCGGCGCCCGGTCCGACGACCGGCTCGGCGTCCACCGGCTGCGCCCCTCGCCCTCCCGCGAGCTGCGCCTGCACTGGCCCGCCAGGCGCACCCGGTCGCCCCTCGCGAGCCGGGCCATCGACATCGCCGTCGAGGCCGCCGGCGACCTCGCCGCCCAGATGTGACCCCGCACCGCCCGGCGACACCGGTGCCGGGGGGCTAGAGCAGGGAGAGCTGCCTCGGAGGCTCGGGCGGCGGCGGCGACGGGGGAGCGGGGCGGTGCGCGGCGCGGTCGCCGATGCCGTAGCGGGCCGCCAGGTCGCGGACCTGGCGGGCGACGTCGTCCTGGTACTCGCGCGGCGCGTAGGCGCCCGACCCGTACAGGCGCGTGTAGGGGACGATCAGCTCCGGATGGTGCGCGCGCAGCCACGCCATGAACCATTCGCGGGCGCCGGGACGCAGGTGCAGCGTGATCGCCGACACCCAGGTCGCGCCCGCCTCGGCGATCTGCCGGACGGCCGCGTCCAGCTGCGCGGGCGAGTCCGACAGGCAGGGGATGACCGGGCCCATCAGGACGCCGCAGCCGATGCCCGCCTCGTTCAGCGCCGTGCACACCGCGAGCCGCCGGCGCGGCGGCGGGGTGCCCGGCTCCGCCAGCCGCCACAGGTCGGTGTCGACCGACCCGACCGACACCGCAGCGCTCACCGCGGCGCGCCCGGCCGCCTCCCGCAGGATCGGCAGGTCGCGCAGGATCAGCGACCCCTTGGTCAGGACGGAGAACGGGTTGGCGGCGTCCCGCAGCGCGGTCAGGATGCCCGGCATCAGCCGGTAGCGGCCCTCGGCGCGCTGGTAGCAGTCGACGTTGGCGCCCAGCGCGATGTGCTCGCCCCGCCACCGCGGCGACGCCAGCTCCGCCCGGACCCGCTCGGCCGCGTTCACCTTCACCACGATCCGCGAGTCGAAGTCGGCGCCCGCGTCCATGTCGAGATACTCGTGGGTCCTGCGGGCGAAGCAGTACACGCACGCGTGGGAGCAGCCCCGGTAGGGGTTGATCGTCCAGCGGAACGGCATGCGGGACGCCTCGGGGACCTTGTTCACCACCGTCCTGGCGCGGACCTCGTAGAAGGTCATGCCGCGGAACTCGGGGGTGTCGAACGTGCGGGCCACCGCCCGCCGCTCGATCAGCGGCGGCTCGGGGCCCGGGTCGCCGTCCAGCCGCAGATGGTCCCAGCGCACACCCCACCCCTTTCGAACGTCTGAGCGATCGACGTCCGGCCAGTATGGAACGTGTGTTCGAAGATCGCAACGCGGATGCCGGGCGAAACGGGACAGGAAGGCATCACACGGGCATCCGCGTTCCGTACGCAGCATCGCAACGGGTAGGTGACAATGGGCCGCTATGGCATCGCGATTGAGGATCCGGATCACGGCGGCCCTCGCGGCGGGGACGGCGGCGTGCGCGCTGGCGGGCTGCGGCATCCCCGCGCTCGGCGGCGAGAGCGGCGGCCGCGGGCCCGTCACCGCCGGCGCCGAGGCCGAATGCGGCGCCGTCGCCGCGCCCGGCGACGGCGGCCGGTCGCGGCAGCTGCGCGCCATGTGGATCGCCACCGTCGCCGGCATCGACTGGCCCAAGGACACCGGCGACCCCGCCGCGAAGCAGCGCGCGCAGTTCACCCGGCTCCTGGACACCGCCACCGCGATGAACATGAACGCCGTGTTCGTGCAGATCCGCCCCAACTCCGACGCGTTCTACCCCTCCCCGTACGAGCCGTGGTCGCAGTGGATCACCGGCACGCAGGGCAAGGACCCCGGCTACGACGTCCTCGCCTTCATGATCAAGGAGGCGCACGCCCGGAACCTGGAGTTCCACGCCTGGTTCAACCCCTACCGCGTGTCCCGCCAGGACGACCTGAACAAGCTCTCGCCCAAGAGCCCCGCCCGGCAGCACCCCGACTGGGTCCGCAAGTACGGCGCCGGCCTGTGGTACGACCCGGGCATCCCGCAGGTCCGCGACCTGGCCACCAGGGCCGTCATGGACGTCGTCGCCAAATACGACATCGACGCCGTCCACTTCGACGACTACTTCTACCCCTACCCCGAGGGCAAGGAGTTCCCCGACCAGGCCACCTACAAGGCCCACGGCGGCGGCATGGACAAGGGCGACTGGCGCCGCGGCAACGTCGACACCCTCGTCCGGTCCCTGTCGGGGAAGATCCACGACAAGAAGCCGTGGGTGCGGTTCGGGATCAGCCCGTTCGGGGTGTGGCGCAACGCCAGCACCGACCCGCGCGGGTCCGACACCCGCGCCCTGCAGAGCTACGACGACATCTACGCCGACACCCGCACCTGGATCAAGAAGGGGTGGATCGACTACGTCACCCCGCAGCTGTACTGGCCGATCGGCGACCCCCGCGCCGACTACGCCGAGCTCGCCGGCTGGTGGGCCGACCAGGTCGAGGGCACCGACGTGCAGCTCACCATCGGGCAGGGCGCCTACCGCGTCGGCAAGGACGCCGCCTGGAAGGACCCCGCCGAGCTGTCCAGGCACCTCACCCTCAACGCCAAGCACCCGCAGATCCGCGGCGACGTGTACTTCAGCGCCTCCGACATCGTCTCCAACCGCCGCGGGTTCGCCGCCCGGCTGCGCGAGGACCACTACCCCCGCCCCGCCATCCCGCCCATCCCGGCCGGGCGCGGCGGGAAGGCGCCCCCGCCCGTCCAGGACACCGCCGCCGTCCCCGCCGGCGGCAAGGGCGTGAAGGTGACCTGGCGGCCGTCGCAGGGCGCCACCTCCTACGCCGTCTACCGGGTGGACGGCAAGCGCCCCGGCTGCGCCCCCGTCGACCCCGAGCGCCTCATCGCCAACGTCCGCGGCGGCGGCATCGTCGACCCCGGCGCCAAGCCCGGCCGCACCTACACCTACTACGTCACCGCGCTGGACCGCCTCCACCACCAGAGCGCCCCCGGGCGGGGCGCAACCGTCACATCGCCCCAGGGATAACGATCATGCTCCGCGGGGAGAATCCAGACACCTGACCCCCGGAGGTATGAGCATGGCGCTGTCGATGGAGGAGCAGCGGATCCTCACACAGATCGAGGTCCGCCTGAGCGAGGACGAACCGCGGCTGGCCCATCGCCTCGCACGGCTCGGCGCACCCCGCCGCCGCGCCCGCACCGTCGTCCTCGCCGCGGCCGCCGTCATCATCGTCCTCGCCGCGATCGGCGCCGCGATCGCCGCGGCCGTCCTGTGACACCGCCGTAACCCGGCCCCCCGCCCGCCCCGCTCTGATGCGGCGCTCGCGCCGGCCCGGGACGGCCGTGCGCGCCCCCTGCCCGCCCGCAGGCGCGCGAACGCCGATGCCCCGGCGAGGACCTCCTCGCCGGGGCATCGGCGTTCAAGCCGGTGTGGTGGTCGCCTCACGGCGAAAGGCACAACGAAGCTCCAGCCCGGACCGCATGGGACCGGCGGTATTCCCCGAAGGCGTCAGGTAGAGCCCGGGGGACACATGCCACACCGACCCGTCCACTGTAACGGCTCCCCGCGGGTGCTCCTCCACCGCGCCCCCGATGTCCCGATCACCTCACCCCCGGGTGAGGCTTGCCTGAACCCGTGCACCCCGCCCGCGCGGGACGCGTCCCCGACTGTGACCGCACGCTCGCGGCGCCGGGCGACGGCGGCCAGGGGACGGCCGCCGACCCGGTGAAGACCGGCACAGAGCAGAGACCGGCACAGAGCAGAGACCGGCACAGAGCAGAGACCGGCACAGACGGGAGAAGCGACAGTGACCACCACGGGGACCGGAACCAGGCGACCCGCCGACGCGGCCGCCGCCCGCGGCGGGGGCCGCGACACGACGCGCCGCACCGGCGGCACCGGCCTACCGGACGACACCGAACCCACGGACGCCGCAGACACCGCCGCAGACGCGGAGGCGGGTGCAGACCTCGCGGCGGGCGCCGTTGTCGGCGTCGCCGCGGGCGACGTTGCGGGCGGCGGCTCGGACAGCGGCCTGGACGACGGCCCTGAGAGCACCGGCGGCGGTGCGGGCACCGGGGAGCGCGATGCCGGTGGTGCGGAAGCGGGGGCGTGGGAGCTGGCAGCCGAACCCGCCGCCGCGGCCCGCGCGCGCGGCCTCACCCGCCGCGCCCTGCGGGAATGGCGCGTGAGCGACCCCGGCGACGTCGACGACGTCGTCCTCATCGTCGACGAGCTCGTCACCAACGCCGTCGTCCACGGCGCCGGGCCCGTCCGCCTCGCGCTGCGCCTGCGCGGCGACCGCCTCGACGGCGAGGTCGGCGACGCCGCGCCCGCCGAACCGTCCGGCCCGCGCAACCCGCTGGCGGGGGCCGCGCCCGCCGAGCCGCGCGTCCTGGACTGGGCCGAGGCCGGACGCGGGCTGCTCCTGGTCGCCGCCCTCGCCACCGGCTACGGCGCCCGGCCCGAACCGTCCGGCAAGACCGTCTGGTTCACCCGCCGCCTCGCCACCGGCGGCCCCCGGCCCGCCTGACCCGCGCGGCGACAGGGGGACGGCCCGGCCGTCAGGCCTGCAGGGGGCAGCGGTCCACGACCCAGACCTCTTCGTCGTCCCCGGACGGGGCCGGCGGCGGCTCGTCGGTCAGCCGGTCCAGATGCCACTCGATGTGCGCCAGCGGGCCCCGCCAGCCCGCCAGCAGGTCGGCCAGCGGACGCGGCGGGCCCGGCGGGCCGTAGGGGCGCGGGTCGGGCAGCTCCCCCTCCCACAGCGCGTCGTCGCAGCCCGCCGCCCAGTGCGCCACCGACTCCAGCACCTCCTCCAGGTCGCGGGCCAGCTCGCCCAGCGACCGCAGCGCCATCGCGTCCTGGATCATCCGCTCGCGCGCGTCGAAGCGCATCTCCCGGTCGAACCCGTCGGGGAACCGCGGGCGGCGCCCCGCCAGCACCGGCTCCTCGTCCGTCGCCGCCGACCGGATCGCCGCCGCCTGCCACCGCGTCCACTCCGCCAGATGCCCCAGCACGCCCCGCAGCGCCGCCGCCCCCGCGCCGCGCGACGCGCGGCGTGACGCGCGGCGGGCCGAGCCGGTGGGCACGACCTCCGCCGTCGCGTCCCGCAGCCGGGACCGGACGAACTCCAGCCGGTCCAGCGTCCACGCACGCGCCCGCGCGGCGCCCGCCGGGCCGCGCGGACCCGCCCGGTCCTCCGCCAGGGCCGGGGGGCGGGGCATCGGCACCCGCAGCGCCGCCAGCAGCGCGTCCAGGTCGCGGACCTCGCCGCCGCGCCCCGACAGGAACGCCGCGCCGATCCGGTCCAGCCGGAACATCCGGGGCCCGTCGCGCATCCGGCACCACCCCACCAGGTACTCGGCGTAGGGGGCGATGACCAGGCCGTGCGCCTCCACGTCGCGGAAGCTGCGCGTCCCCGACCGGTCGGTGTAGGCGAGCCGGACGATCCGGCGGGTCCGGACGGCCTCGGCGAGAGTGCCGCGCACCGGGCCCACCAGCGACTCCGCCTCCGTCAGCGGCGCCGGCTCCGCCGCGGCGGGCAGCGCGTGCCCGCGGCCCTTCTCCGCCCGCACCGGCAGCCCGCCGTGCGTCAGCAGCTCCAGGTCGCGGCGGACGGTCCGCTCGCTGACCCGCAGCCGCGCGGCCAGCTCCGCCGGGTCCAGCGGCGCGGGCGAGGCCGCGCGGAGCTCGGCGACGAGCGCCAGCAGCCGGTCTACGCGATCCACACCCTCATCGTGACCGCGCCCACCGACATTTCACCGCCCGCAGGGGCCCAAATCCCTTACGGGCAAGGCGAATCGGGCCCCCGGGCGACCGCCCGGCAGCCCCGGGTTCAGCGGCCCGACAGCTCCGCGGCCAGGCCCTCGAAGTCGGCCGCCGTCAGCGACAGCGCGCTGCCGATCGCCTGCGTCGCCTCCGCGCTGCCCAGATGCCGCGCCGCCGCCCGGTCCAGGTACGCCTCCACCAGCCGCGCGCCGGTCAGCCGCCCGCGCGGGCGCAGCGTCCCCACCTCGCGGTTCACCACCGTCCACGCGTCCGACCCCAGCCGCAGCCGCCGCTCCTCGGCCAGCAGCCCCACCAGCGCCGACCGCGCCGCCGCGTCGGAGAAGTCCGGCAGCCGCACCGCCCGCAGGTCGGTCACCAGCTCCGGGGACGCCGCCGACAGCTCACCGACCCGGTCCGGCTCGCACGTGCCCAGCAGCGCGGTGTCGTTGACGCCCTCCAGCCGCGCCCGGAACAGCACCGACGCGTACGCCGGGCCCTGCGCCTCGTCCAGGATCAGGCCGTCCAGGCCGTCCAGCAGCAGGACGTGCCCGGCGTGCTCCTCCAGCGCGGCGCGCAGCCCGTCGGGGCCGTGCTCGCGCAGGTCCTCGGCGTGGGCGCTGCGGACCTGCCCGCTGGAGGCCTCCACCTCCGCCAGCGCCGCCGCGGCCATCCGCGCCAGCCGCCGCTGCCCGCTGGAGGGCGTCCCGATCAGCAGCAGCGCCGGCGCCGACGCGCTGGACACCTCCTGCCCGCGCAGCCGCCGCGCCCACTTCCCGCGCCGCCGCACCTCCGTCACCACGCGCTCGATGTCGTCGGCGCCGCACAGGAACCGGATCCCGTACGCCTCGGCGATCTGCGGGCTGCGCTCCGGCGCGGGCGCCGGGCGCAGCGGGGGCGGCGGCTCGGGCACCGGCGCCGGCGGCGGCGGCAGATCCGCGTGCGGGACGGCCTCCCGCTCCGGCTCCGCAGGCGCCTCAGGAGCCGCAGCGGGGGGCGGTGCGGTGTCCGCGCCGGGCCAGGCGGGGCCCGGATCGAGCTGGGTCTTGAACGCGTCGGTGTCCAGCTGCGTCTCCTGCGGCTCCGCGGGCCACACCGGCTCCGGCGGCGCGGGCGGCAGGCCGGGGAACGGCGGGGGCGCGGCGTCGGCGGTCGTCGCGTCCGGCGGCTGCGGCTGCGGCCACGCCGGGGGCTCGTCCACCGCACGCGTCGGCTCAGGCACCGGGGGAGGG
>NZ_SMKT01000188.1 GCF_004348735.1 Actinomadura sp. KC06 | reverse complement strand
CGCCGGACCTCGCCAGACCGCCGGACCTCGCCCGGCCGGAGGGGCGCGGGCGGGGGGTGAGCGGGCCGGGACCGTAGAATTCGCGATCATGAGTGGTCGCCGGTCTGCCGTCCCGTACCTGTCGGAGCTGTTCTCGCTGGAGGGCAGGGTCGCGGTGGTGACGGGCGGCAGTTCGGGCATCGGCCGGGCGATCGCGGAGGCGCTGGCGCGGGCGGGCGCGTCGGTCGTGGTCGTGGCGCGGCGGGAGGCGGAGCTTGCGGCGACGGTCCGGGAGCTGGAGGGACACGGCTGCCGCGCCGCCGCGGTCAGCGCGGACCTGGGGTCAAGGGCGGGCGTCGCGGCGGCGGCCGACGGCGCGGCGGCGGCGTTCGGGGAGCCGGACATCCTGGTGAACGCGGCGGCGGTCAACCTGCGGCCGCCGATGGACGAGCTGGGCGAGGACGTGTGGGACACCACGATGGCGGTGAACCTGGACGCGCCGTTCCTGCTCGGGCAGCGGTTCGGTCCCGCGATGGCGGGGCGCGGCTTCGGGCGGCTGATCCACATCGCCTCGCAGCAGGCGTTCCGGGCGTCGGTGACCAGCGGCGCGTACGGGGTGTCGAAGGCGGGGCTGGTGGCGCTGGCGCGGTCGCAGGCCGAGGCGTGGTCGGGCCGCGGCGTGACGGCCAACACGCTGGTGCCGGGGTTCGTGATGACGCCGCTGAACGCGCGGCTGTCGTCGGACCCGGCGGCGGTGAAGGCCCTGGCCGAGCGGACGTTGACGGGCCGCAACGGCCTGCCGGGGGACTTCGCGGGCGCGGCGGTGTTCCTGGCGTCGGCGTCGGCCGCCTACGTCACCGGCCAGTCGATCTTCGTGGACGGCGGCTACTCCGCCCACTAGCCCGCCCCGCCCGGAAGCCGGGCCCGGCCCACCCCGCCGCGCCCGCCCGCTAGGGCCAGAGGCCGGTGGCGCGGACCGCGTCCTCGGGACGGTCGGCGTGGACGATGCCGCCGACCGGGCGCCCGTCCTGGTCGTGGACGCGCCATCCGCCGAGCTGCACGACGGGGACGGTGCCGCGCCGCATCGCCAGGGCCAGCTCCGACAGCGTCCCCCATGATCCGCCGACGACGATGACGGCGTCGGCGGCGTTGACGATGAGGGTGTTGCGGGCCTGGCCGAGGCCGGTGGGCAGCGCGACGGTCAGGTCGGGTCCGGCGGCGGCGCGGTCGGCTTCGGGCAGCACCCCGACCGCGATCCCGCCGGCGGCGCGGGCGCCGGCGGCCGCCGCGGCCATGACGCCGCCGTGCCCGCCGCAGATCACCACGGCGCCGCGGGCGGCCAGGAGCCGCCCGGTCTCGTGGGCGTGGTCCCATTCGGGCTCGGTGCATTCGCCGGGCCCGCACACCGCCACCTGCACCGCCGTCCGCGCGGCCACGGCCCGGGCGCCGCTACCCGGCGCCGTGGCGGGCGGCGATGGCGTCGATGGCGGCGGCGAGGTCGAAGTCCTTGCCGGTGAGGCCGCCGGCGCTGTGGGTGGTGAGGGTGAAGGTCAGGGTGCGCCAGCGGATGTCGATGTCGGGGTGGTGGCCGGCGTCCTCGGCGGCGCGGGCGACGTCGGTGACCACGTCGATCCCGGCGGGGAACGAGGGCGCCTCGACCTGGCGGCGGATGGCGTCGCCGTCGCGTGTCCAGGCGGGCAGGTCGCGCAGGAGGCCGGCGACGGCGGTGTCGTCGAGCGTGTCGGCCATCGTGTTACCTCCGTGTTCGTCGGCGAGGACGGCCTTTCCCCTCCGAGTACATCACGGCGCCGCCGGGCCGGCGGGGGCCCGGGTCAGGGCGCGTCGTCGCGGGGCGGGTCCTGGGCCGCGCCCTCCCCCGCGATCTGCCGCGTGACCCGCGCGGTGACCTCTACGGCGACTTCCGCGGTGGCGTCGGCCCACACGTCCCCGGCGGGTTCGGCGGTCGCCTCGACCACGACGGCCGCCGCCGGCGCTGCGGGGCGGGCGGCGGGACGGGTGGCGGTGGTCCAGGTGGTCTTGGCGACGTCCACGACGACGTCGCGGGAGACGTCGACGATGAGGCCGCGCAGGGTGTCCTTCATGGCGAGCTTGAGCGCGTCGCGGATCAGCTCGCGCAGGACGGCCTCGATCGCGGCGGTGGTCGCGCGGGCGGCGGCGTGCAGCGCCAGGTCGCGGGCGGTGCGGGCGAAGGCGCTGCCGGCGGCGGCGGTGAGCAGGTCCCCGGCGGTGCGGGCCGCGGCGGCGAGGGGCGCCAGGTCGGCGTCGGCGACGCCGGTGTCGCGGGCGGCGCGCCCGGCGGCGTCGCGGGCGCGGTCGCGCAGCCCGGCGGCCAGGTCGCGGGCGGCCTGCTCGGCGGTCTCGCGGACGACGCGGGCGACGACGTCCCGCCCGGCGATCATGGCGGCGTCGACGGCGGCGTCGGCGACGGTGTCGACCGCGGCGTCCACGACGGTCCTGGTCGCGGCCTGGACGACGGGGGCGGACACGGTCGCGGTGACGGTGCGTCCGGCGACGTCGCGGGCGGTGGCGGCGACGTCGCGGGCCAGGGGGCTGGCGGTGGCCAGGCGGCGCGCGGCAGCGGCGACGGGGTGCCGCGCGGCCTGCCGTCCGGCCTGCTCGGCGAGGGTCATGGCGGTGGCGGCGGCCTCGAACGCGCTGGCGGTGGCGGGGTTGGCCGCGGCGGCGGCGCGGGCCTCGGTGACGGCCCGCTCGGCCGCGGCGGACGCGGCCTTGACGGCGGCGTCGCGGGCGGCCTGCTCGATCGCCTTCATCGCGGGCGTCCCCGACACCTGCTCCAGGATGCGGGTCGCGGCGAGGGCGGCGGCGTCGCGCGCGGCGGCGGCGACGGGCTCGCCTGCGGTGACGGCGATCCGGGCGGCGGACGCGGCGGCGGGGGCCAGCCCGTCCCAGATCTCTTCCAGGCGTTCGGCGGCGGCCCGGTCGGCGCGGCCGGCGCGTTCGGCGAGCCCGTCCCCGGGACGCTGCGCGCCGTCCCCTTCCGCCTGGTCCTTCTTCTCAAGGTCCCGGTGAGTTCCCTCCGGGTCCACGGTGTCGTTGTCGTCCACGGCCACGCCCCCTCCTCGCGATCCGCCCCACAAATCACCATAACTTCCGAAGTCGGCCACCGGTTCCGGTGAGCGCGCCCCGATCCGCGCCGTGCCGCCCGGGGTCAGCGGCCGCAGGACGGGCAGGCTACGCGGGTGCGGCGGGCGTAGGCGCGGGCGGCGACGGCCATCCCCGCGCCCCACAGCAGGTAGGAGGGGACGGCGACCCAGAAGAACGCCTCGGGCAGGTCCAGCCCCCCTTCGGCCGGGAAGGGGTTGCGGCCGTTCAGCCGCTCCCAGAGCATCTGCAGCAGCATCAGCCCGAAGTAGACGGTGAGGGCGCCGGAGATCGCGGCGCCGGGCCACAGCACCAGCCGGCGGGGGACGCGGCGTCCGCCCAGGCCGGGGACCGGCCGCGGCCACGTCCGCCCGAAGGAGTGGACCAGGGCCAGCGGCAGCAGGCTCCCGCCGAGCAGGAACCCGGCCTCGAACAGGATCGCCGACGGCCCGCCCGACAGCGGTGACTCGCCGAACCCGACCGCGGCCTGCGCGGCGATCCGGGCCAGGCATCCGGCGACGGCGAGGTAGGCGGCCCACAACGCCCACGCGGGGGTGGCGGCCAGCGGGCCGGGCGCGCCGGCCCGGCGCCCGCAGCGGCCGCAGCCGGCGCGGGCGCGGCGGGCGTGGGCGAGGGCGGACAGCCCGGTCATGATCCCGGCGGCGGCGCAGGCGGCGCGGCTGAGCGCGCCGAGCGGGTAGAACCGGATGCCGAGACCGGGCAGGACGCCGCCGACGACGTCGAGCAGCAGCAGCGCCGAAGACGCGACCAGGCAGGCCGCGATCGTCCACGCCGCGGCCAGCAGGACGCGGCGGGGCAGCGGCGCCAGGGCGTCCGCGCGGGGGGCGGCGAGCGCGGCCAGCACGAGCGCAGCGGCCCCGCACAGCGCCGCCGCGGCCCAGCCGGTGAAGACGACCAGGTCGGTGCCGACGGGCGACAGGTCCCCCGGCCGGCGCCCGGACGCCCAGTACACGCGCAGCGCGCCGTAGGCGCCGACCCAGGCGAGCGCGACCAGCGGCAGCCGCCGCCCGGCCGTCAGCCGCCCCACCAGGCCCCGCAACCCGGCTCGGCCGCCGTCGGCGTGGTCAGTGACGTCGGTGCGGTCGGCGGGGTCGGTGAGGGTGGTGGCCATGAGCAGATCCTGCGGCGTGCGCCCGCGCCGCCGCCTCCCCGCCGGGGCCGATCCCGCTCCCCCGCGCGGGGGAAACGCGCCCCGCCGGATAACCGGTTGGCCGGGCCGGGGCGCGGCGGGTAGAGTCGCGTCCGGACTCGTGAGGAGGTGTGGACGTATGGCCGTCGTTGCGGTGGCTGCTGCCCGCAGCATTCAGCCCGTCCTCACTTCCCGGGCCGCCGGCTGACGCGCTAACCGCACCAACCGCACTGTTCGTTGCGGCGCGTCCGTGCCGGGGCCCCTTTCACGCGAAGGTTCCGACATTGTCTTCCGCTTCAGCGGGGTCGTCGCCGCTGGCCGCCTACGGCTGGGACACGACCCTGGAGAACGAGTTCACCTCTCATCGCGCCGCGGGGCTGATCCCCGCGCGCGTGGCCGCGGTCGACCGCGGCCTGTGCGACGTGGTCGCCGAGACCGGCCCGTTGCGGGCCTCCGCCGGCCCCGTCCCCGCATCCCTCTCCCCCGGCGGCCCGTCCGGTGATCCCGCGGGTGATTCCGCGGTGGCGCCGTGCACGGGCGACTGGGCGGCGCTGCGTCCCGACGGCCCGGACGGGCGTCCCGCGGTGGCGGCGCTGCTGCCGCGCCGGACCGCGATCGTGCGGTCGTCGGCGTCGCGGGACTCGCGCGGCCAGGTGCTGGCCGCCAACGTCGACACCGTCGCGATCGCGGTGTCGCTGGCCGCCCGGCTGGACCTGGGCCGGATGGAGCGGCTGCTCGCGCTCGCCTGGGAGAGCGGCGCGCGGCCCGTGGTCGTCCTCACCAAATCCGACCGGGCGCCCGGCGCCGCCGAGGCGCTGGCGGAGGCGGCGGCCGCCGCGCCGGGCGTGGACGTGGTGGCGTGCAGCGCCGCGACCGGCGACGGCGTGGACGTGGTCCGCGCGATCCTGTCCGGGACGGTGGTGCTGATCGGGCCGTCGGGCGCGGGCAAGTCCACGCTCGGCAACGCCCTGCTCGGCGCCGAGGTCCTGGCCACGGGCGAGGTCCGGGAGCAGGACGGCAAGGGCCGCCACACCACCGTCCGGCGGGTGCTGCTGCCGCTGCCGGGCGGCGGTGTCCTGATCGACACGCCGGGGCTGCGCGGCGTCGGCCTGTTCGAGGCGTCCGAGGGCCTGGAGCGGACGTTCGCCGACGTCGAGGAGCTGGCCGCCGGGTGCCGGTTCGGCGACTGCGCGCACCGCACCGAGCCGGGCTGCGCCGTCCTGGCCGCGGTCGAGGACGGCACGCTGCCGCGCCGCCGCCTCGACAGCTACCGCAAGCTGCTGCGCGAGAACGAGTGGGCGGCCTCGCGCACCGACGCGCGGCTGCGCGCCGAACGGGAGAACCGGTGGAAGTCGGTCAGCAGATGGCAGCGGCAGATGTACAAGGAGCGGGGGCGGGACCGATGAGGTGGACGACCAGGCCGGAGCGGCCGGGCGACCGCGGCGCGGTCCGCGCGGTGGTCGAGGCGGCGTTCCCGACGGCCGCCGAGGCGGACCTGGTGGACGCGCTGCGCACCGACCCGGCGTGGGCGCCGGGCCTGTCGATGGTCGCCGAGGACCCCGGCGGCGGTGTCGCCGGGTACGCGCTGGCGACGCGGTGCCGGGTCGGCGAGGGCCCGGCGGAGGTGTCGGGGGCGCTGGCGCTGGCGCCGGTGGCGGTCCTGCCGCGGTGGCAGCGGCGCGGCGCGGGCGGCGCGGCGGTCCGGGCCGTCCTGGACGCGGCGGCCGCGCGTGCGGCGGCCGGCCGCGGGGAGCGGCTGGTGGTGGTGCTCGGCCATCCGGAGTACTACCCGCGGTTCGGTTTCGTCCGGGCGTCGTCGCTGGGCGTCGGGGTGGCGTTCGCGGTGCCGGACGAGGCGCTGATGGCGCTGGTGCTGGACGGGCCGGGCCCGGTCCCGTCCGGGACGGTCGCCTACCCGCCCCCGTTCGGCGTCTGACCCGCCCCGCGTGAGCCGCGTGAGCGGCGTGTGAGGGCGGGGCCGCGGCCCGGTTCGCAATTCCGGGTCGCGGCCCCGCCCTGCACGTCACCGGCCGCGGCGCTGATAGGTCCGCACCGACAGCGGGACGAACACCGCCAGCAGCAGCACCGACCAGCCGAGCGTGGCGGCGACCGGGTGGGCCAGCGGCCACGCCGGGTCGGCGCCCGGCTCGGCCGCGCCGGGGTTGCCGAACAGGTCGCGGCAGGCGGCGGTGAGGGCGCTGACGGGGTTCCAGTCGGCGATGACCTGCAGCGCCGTGGGCATCCCGGCGGTGGGGACGAAGGAGTTGGACAGCATGGTCACCGGGAACACCAGCGGGATGAGCTGGTCGGCGGTCTGCTCGTTCTTCACCACCAGCCCGAGGTAGCATCCCGCCCAGCTCAGCGCGTACCGCATCAGCGCCAGCAGCAGGAACGCCTCGACGGTGGGCCATACGCCGCCGTGGGCGCGCCAGCCGACCAGGAGCCCGGCCGCGGCCATGATCGCCAGGCCGAGGACCCCGCTGAGCAGTTCGGCGCCGGTCTGCCCGAACGGGACGGCGGAGCGGGCGACGGGCATGGACCGGAACCGGTCCATGACGCCGCGGGAGGCGTCGGTGGCCACGCGCAGGGTGACGGCCATGGTGGCGGTGAAGGTGACCATCGCGAACAGGCCGGGCATCAGGTACTCGCGGTAGTTCCCGCCGCCGGGCACGGCGATGGCGCTGCCGAACACGTACCCGAACAGCACCACCATCGTCGCGGGGAAGATCAGCGCGCCGACGAGCTCGCCGGGCGCCCGGCGGAGGCGGGCGAGTTCGCGTCCGATGAGGGTGAGGCCGTCGGTGAGCGTCCAGCGCAGCCGCCCGGCACGGGACGCGGACACGGTCGGAGGCCGGGACGGGGGCGGGGGCGCGGTGAGCGCGGTCATCGCACGGCCTCCTCGCGCCGCTCGGGCCCGCCGGCGGCCCCGCCGGGAGCGCCGGGGTCGGCCGTGCCGGCGGGGTCGCCGGTGAGGCGCAGGAACACCTCGTCGAGGGTGGGGCGGCGCAGCGCGACGTCGGCGGCGGTGACGCCGGCGCGGTCCAGTTCGCGGACGACCTCGGCGAGCCGGACGGCCCCGGCGGCCAGCGGGACCGACAGGCGGGCGGCGTCCAGGGCGGGGTGGGCGCCGGCGAGGCGGTGCAGGACGTCGGCGGCGGCGCCGGCCGCGGCGGGGTCGTCCAGCACGACGTCGAGCCGGTCCCCGACGGAGGCCTTCAGCCGTTCGGGGGGACCGGTGGCGATGACGCGGCCGTGGTCGACGACGGCGATGTCGTCGGCGAGCCGGTCGGCCTCCTCCAGGTACTGGGTGGTGAGCAGGACGGTGGTGCCGTCGGCGGCGAGCTCGCGGACGGCGTCCCAGATCTCGCCGCGGCCGCGGGGGTCCAGGCCGGTGGTGGGCTCGTCCAGGAACAGCACCTGGGGCCGCAGGATCAGGCTGGTGATCAGGTCGAGGCGGCGGCGCATCCCGCCGGAGTAGCCGGCGACCTGCCGGTCGGCGGCCTCGGCGAGCCCGAACCGGTCCAGCAGCTCCTCGGCGCGGCGGCGCGCGTCGCGGCGCGACAGGTGGTACAGGCGGCCGAACATGCGCAGGTTGCCGCGTCCGGTGAGCTTCTCGTCGACGGCGGCGTACTGCCCGGCCAGCCCGATCCGCTCCCGGACCCGGTCGGGGTGGCGGGCGACGTCGTGCCCGGCGATGCGGGCGTGCCCGGAGTCGGCGTCGGCGAGGGTCGCCAGGATCCGCACTGCCGTGGTCTTCCCGGCGCCGTTGGGTCCGAGGACGCCGCAGACGGTCCCGGCGGGGACGGCGAGGTCGAGGCCGTCGAGGGCCTGGGTGTCGCCGAAGCGCTTGCGCAGCGCCTCGGCGACCACGATCGGTTCGTCGGTCACGAGCGGCCTCCAGCACCATCTGAGTACGATGTACGCAACTAATGCGTGCCAGCGTAAACAACTGGGTACGTCGTACGCAACTAGGATGCTGCGGGAGCTAGACGAGGAGGCCCGATTGTCAGGCGGCGAGTTCGTGAGCATCTGGTCGGTCCCCGAGCGGCCCGAGCGGCAGGGCCGCGGGCCCCGCCCCGCCTACTCCCGCGCACAGATCACCGAGGCGGCGATCCGGATCGCCGACGCCGACGGGCTGGACGCCGCGTCCATGCGCCGCATCGCCGCCGACCTCGGCACCGGCGCGATGTCGCTGTACCGGTACGTCCCGTCCCGCGACGACCTCCTCGACCTGATGGCCGACCACGTCCTGGCCGAGATGGACATGCCCGCCCGCCCGTCGGGCGACTGGCGCGCCGACCTGGCCCTGCTCGCCGAGCGGACCCGCGCGGTGTGGAAGCGCCACCCCTGGCTGGCGGGCCTGCACCGCCCCCGCGCCGTGCCCGGCCCCAACCGGCTGCGGCTGACGGAGTTCGCGTTCGGCGCGCTGGACGTCGGCATCCCCATCGACGAGATCTTCACCCTGCTGGAGATGCTCGGCGGCTACGTCGAGCGGGTCGTGCGCGGCGAGATCGAATGGGCCCGCGAGAGCGAGCAGAGCGGGATGACGCCCGAGCGGTGGATGTCGCAGAGCGGCCCCTACGTCCGCCGGCTGCTGGAGACCGGCGCGTACCCGATGTTCGAGCGCATCGTCATCGACGCGCGCCTGCCGCACATGACCCCCGACGAGCAGTTCCGCTACGGCCTCAACCGCGTCCTGGACTGCATCGCCGCCGTCCTCCCACCCCCCTGACGCGAGGGTCTTGCGGTCTCCCCGGCAGGGATCGAACCTGCGCTTCCGGCTTCGGAGGCCGGTGCTCTGTCCGCTGAGCTACGGGGAGTGGACCCCGCCCCCAGGGTGACAGCGGGGGCGGGGCGGCGACCCCGATGGGATTCGAACCCACGGCGTCCGGCGTGACGGGCCGGTGCTCTGACCGCTGAGCTACGAGGTCGTGAACGTCGACGACCGCACCGGGAACCGGCCGGCCGCCGGAGACGGGAACGGCCGCGCTTCCGGAGAGGAAGGCGGCCGCCGCGCGCGGGGGCGCGGACGTCAGGGGGCCGCCGGCCCGGTGGCGCGGGCCCGGTCGCGATCGAGGCGTCGGGGCGTCATGACCGCTCCCTCCCGTGGCCGCGGCGCCGGGCGTTCCGGCGTCCGTGATCTCCAGAGTGCCCCGCGGCCTCCGCGGCCGCAACGGGTTTTCCCGGCGGGGACGTTTCCATTGAGTGGAACGATGAAGTTCCCGGACGCGCCCGGCATGGCGAGGGTGGAAACCGGGGATCTGCGTGCGTGCGCGGGTCCGCGCGCACGACCCCGTAAGCGAGGAGGAGCGATGGCGTTGCTCGACCCCGGCGTCTGGACCGGGAAGATCTTCGACGGCGGCTGGACCGCCGCCGACGGCGGCGTCTACGACGTCACCGAGCCCGCGACCGGCGGGACGCTCGGCACCCTGGGCCAGGCCTCCGCCGCCGACGTCCAGCGCGCCGCCGAGAACGCCGCCTCCGCGCAGCGCGACTGGGCCGCCCGCACCTACGAGGAACGCGCCGCCGTGCTGCGCCGCGCCGGGCGGCTGTTCGAGGACCACGCCGCCGAGATCCAGGACTGGATCGTCCGGGAGTCCGGGTCGATCCCGCCCAAGGCGGAGCTGGAGGCGCACTTCGCGGCGAGCCTGTGCTACGAGTCCGCGGCGCTGGCCTCCCACCCGCAGGGGCTGGTCCTGCCGTCGGCGCAGCCCCGCTGGAGCCTGGCGCGCCGCCGCCCCGCCGGCGTCGTCAGCGTGATCGCCCCGTTCAACTTCCCGCTGATCCTGTCGATGCGGTCGGTCGCGCCCGCGCTGGCGCTCGGCAACGCCGTCCTGCTCAAACCCGACCCCCGCACCGCGGTGTGCGGCGGCGTGACCCTCGCGCGGATCTTCCAGGAGGCCGGGCTGCCCGAGGGCCTGCTGCACCTGCTGCCCGGCGGCCGCGAGGCCGGCGAGGCGGTCGTGGCGGCGCCGGAGGTGCGGGTGGTGTCGTTCACCGGCTCCACCGCCGCCGGACGCAAGATCGGCGAAGTGTGCGGGCGGCTCCTCAAACGCGCCCACCTGGAACTCGGCGGCAACAACGCGCTGATCGTCCTGCCCGGCGCGAAGGTCACCGACGCGGTGTCGGCCGGCGCGTGGGGCGCGTTCCTGCACCAGGGGCAGATCTGCATGACCTCCGGGCGGCACCTGGTCCACGAGAGCCTGCACGAGGAGTACGTCGCGGCGCTGGCCGACAAGGCCGACAAGCTGCCGGTGGGGAACCCGGCGTCCGGGCCCGTCGCGCTCGGGCCCATCATCGACCAGGGGCAGCTCGCGCACGTCGACGAGCTGGTGCGCGGCACCGTCGCTGCCGGGGCGCGCCTCGCGGCGGGCGGCACCCACGAGGGCCTGTTCTACCGCCCGACCGTCCTGGCCGAGGTCACCCCGGACATGCCCGCCTACGCCCAGGAGGTGTTCGGGCCCGTCGCGCCCGTGGTGCCGTTCGCCACCACCGAGGAGGCGATCGCGCTCGCGGCGGCCAGCGAGTACGGGCTGTCGCTGGGCGTCCTCGGCGACGTCGGGCAGGCCATGCGGATCGCCGACGCGGTCCCCACCGGGCTGGTCCACATCAACGACCAGACCGTCAACGACGAGCCCGTCGTCCCGTTCGGGGGCCTGGCGGCGTCCGGGAACGGGTCGCGGTTCGGCGGGCCCGACGCCAACATCGAGGCGTTCACCGAGACGCAGTGGGTCACCGTCCGCGACCAGATCGCCACCTACCCGTTCTGACCCCGCCCGCCCGGCCGCCCGCATCCAGGGGCGGGCGCCGGGCGCGGCGGCCCGGCCGTCAGGGCCCGCTGTCACGGCTGGTTGTCAGGGCGTGTCGTGGTCGTGCAGGGCGCGCGACAGCGCCACCCACTGGTCGGGGTGGACGAACGCGACCACGGCGTCGCGCGGCACCCCCGCCGCGCGCAACGCCGCGTCCACCCGCGCCCCTGGATAGGCCCGCCGCAGCGAGGCGCGCAGGGTGCCGCCCACACCGCTGAACCCCAGGTCGACGCAGCGGACGTAGTCGTCCATCGCCCGCGGCGGCAGCAGCGGGCGGGGGCGGCGGTCCAGGCGCAGCACCGCCGCGTCCACGCGCGGGACGGGACGGAACCGGTCCCGGGGGATGCGGGCCCCCAGCCGCCAGGAGAACTCCGGCCACGTCCGCACCGTCAGGCGGCTCCACCGCCCGTAGTCGCCGGTGCGCTTGCGCGCGTACTCCCGCTGCGTCACCAGCGTCGCCGACACCAGGCCGGGCGCGTCCAGCGCCCACGCCACGATCCGGGACGTGACCGAGTACGGGATGTTCCCCGCCAGGTGGAACGGCCCGCGCGGGGGCCGGGCGGCCAGGAAGTCCCCGGTCACGCAGCGCACGTTCGGCAGGTCGCGGCAGCGCTCGGCCAGCCGCCGCGCCATCACCGGGTCGATCTCGTAGGCGATCACGCGGCGGGCGCGCCCGGCCAGCGCGGCGGTGACGCGCCCGTCGCCCGCGCCGACCTCCACGACCAGCCCGCCCGGCCCGTCAAAGACGGCGCGGGCGTAGCGGGCGATGATGTCGGGGTCGGCGATGAAGTTCTGCGACAGCTCGCGGCGCGCCCGCCCGCGCGCCGCGCGTGCGTCGTGACGGGTGTTGCCAGTGTTTCCGGAGGTGCTGCGGGTGTTCCGGGTGTTGTGGGGCTTTGGGGTCACGGTGGGTGTCCTCGGCTTGCGGCCTCGGCGGGCCGGTCGCGACGGGCCGCACCCGTGGCTCACCCCGGGAAGCGCGCAGCGCGTGACCGGTGCCCGGCGGGCCCGCCCGAAATGGTCGGCGGACGCTCGAAGGCCCTGGACACCGCAGGCGGAAGACACCGCGCGAAAGACACCGCAAGCTGATGACTCTGTGAGTCAGATGACACCGTGAGTCAGGTGCCGATGGCGGCGGGCGGCCGAGACGGCTCGGCGGGCCCGCCGGAAAGGGGTCAGGCGCCGGTGCGCGCTGGGCGGTCCAGGGCGGGGCGACGCTCACGCAGCCGGACGTACGCGGCCACGGAGACGGCCACCCGGACCGCGCTCTTCGTCATACCTGACATGCGCGCCATCGTAGCGCCGGGCCCGCGCCCGTCCCAAAACGTTTTCGCGCCTGACACGTGACCGGACCTTAAAGGTCGCCCGCCATCCCGTTTAACCCTCTTGACGTGGGCAATCACAAACCCACAACCCCCGGAACCGGAACCCCGCGGCGAGGTCGAGGAGGCCACATCGTGTACAGCACGCACGAGATGCGGATGGTCCGGATCGAAGAGTCCGGGCTCGAGGAATGGGCCTGCCCCACCTGCGGCCGCCGGATGCTGCTGCGCTGGCCACCGCACTACGAGAAGCGGATCGTCGAACCCGGCGACGAACGGGCCGGCCACGTCGGCAGCTCCGCCGACACCCCGGCGGACCCCCAGGCGGACACGCCGGCCGGGATGCCCGCCGCCCCGCAGAACGGCGGTCAGAACGGCGGTCAGAACGGCGCGGCGGACGACACGCCGCCGCAGCAGCGGGTGAGTGAACGGCAGTGGCGCAACGCGCGCCGCTGGCTCCGCGAGACCGGCGTGGACGCCACGCCCGCACCGGCCGCCCGCACCCGCCTCGACCCCTCCGAACCCGTCTGACCCACGAACCGCCAGGTGAGGGCGCGCTACCGCGTGTCAGGCGTCAGGAGCGGGCCAGTTCCGCGCGCAGCAGGTCCAGGCCCATCGGGCCCAGATCCAGGGCCCGCCGGTGGAACTCCTTCAGGTCGAACGCCGCGCCGTCCCGCCGCCGCGCCGCCTCCCGCGCCTCCAGCCAGATCTTCTCCCCCAGCTTGTACGCGATCGCCTGCCCCGGACGCCCCAGATACCGGTCGATCTCGAACGCCACCACCGAATCGGGGTCGGGGCCCTTGTTGGCCCGCAGGAACTCGAACCCCAGCTCAGGCGTCCACCGCTCCCCCTCGTGGAACCCCGTCCCCGCCGGGATCCGAAGCTCCAGATGCATCCCGATGTCCAGGATCACCCGCGCGGCGCGGAACTGCTGACCGCCCGCCAGCATCCCCAGCCGGTGCGCCGGATCACGGTAGTGCCCCAGCTCGTCCATCAGCCGCTCCGCGTACAGGCCCCACCCCTCGCAATGCCCCGGGTACAGCTCGCTCGACACCCGCTGGAACCGGTTCAGCACCGGGTTCAGCGTCGTCACCCCCAGCTGCAGATGATGACCCGGCGCGCCCTCGTGGAACATCGTCGACGGCGCCGACCACGTCACGATGTCGCCGGACGGGTCCTCCTCCACCGTCCACCACACCGTTCCCGGACGCGACAGGTCCTCCGCCGGCGCCAGATAGTAGATCCCCGACTCCACCGGCGGGATCCGGCAGTCGATCCGCCGCAGCGGCTCCGGAATGTCGAAATGCACCCCGTCCAGATCCGCGATCGCCCGGTCGGCCAGCTCCTGGATCCACTTCCGGAACGCCTCCGCGCCCTTGATCCGGTGCGCCGGATCGGCGTCCAGCGCCTCCAGCACCGCCGGCAGCGGCTCACCCGGCAGGATCCGCGCCGCCTCCTCCGCCATCTCCGCCTGGATCCGCGCCAGCTCCTCCCAGCCCCACGCGTACGTCTCCTCAAGATCCAGGTCCGTGCCCAGGAAGTCACGCACCCCCAGCCGGTACCGGTCCGCGCCCAGCGCGTCCCGCTCCGGCGCCCGCGCCGCCAGCTCACCGGTCAGGAACCCCGCG
Source organism: Actinomadura sp. KC06 (assembly GCF_004348735.1). GTDB lineage: Bacteria > Actinomycetota > Actinomycetes > Streptosporangiales > Streptosporangiaceae > Spirillospora. The sequence continues at coordinate 749 of NZ_SMKT01000188.1, read as the reverse complement.
AACTCCACCAGCGCCGCCGACGCCGCCCGCACCGCCGCGTCCAGCCCGCCCCGCAGCGGACCGTCCCCGTACCGCGCCGACAGCTCCGCCAGATACACCGGGACGTCCGAGCACTCGCGCGCGTTCCGCACGACCTGCCGCCGCGCCGCCACCCGGCCCCGCGCGCACGCCCGCTCCAGCGACACCCGCAACCCCGCCAGCGCCTCCGGCAGCGCCCGCACCCGGGCCTGCGCCGCCTTCCAATCGGTCGCCGCGCCCTGGTCCAGCAGCTCCACCGCCCGGATGATCCGCTGCACCGGCCCGTCGATCGTGTCCAGCGCGCCCTCCAGCACGCCCGCCTCGTCCAACGCCACCTCGACGTCGAGCCGCTCCCGCAGCATCGCCGCCGCGATCCGCCCCGCGTCCCCCTCCACCGGAGTCCGCGCCAGCTCCGCCAGCGTCCGCCGCGCCAGCTCCACCCGCGCCTGCGACGCCTCCGGACCGTAATCGGTCAGCCGCGCGTCCTGCCCGGCGATACCCATCAAGGCCGCAAGACACGGGTCAAGCGAAGCGAACTCGTCCACATACCGGTCTGCGAGGTCATCCAGTGCGGTCACGGCCCCAAGGCTACGGCCAACCCGCCCAAAGACGCGATCATGAAAATGTGCCAAAGCGGCGGGCCGGTCAACGTGTTTCGGCCGCCAGCCGCACACCCAGGCCCACCAGCACCACCCCCGACACCTGATCCAGCCGCCGCCGCACCCCCGGAC
>NZ_SMKT01000187.1 GCF_004348735.1 Actinomadura sp. KC06 | reverse complement strand
CCAGCAGCCCCACCAGCACCCCCGGAGCCCGCTCGACTTCCACCACCGGGACCACACCCTCACCGGTCACCGTGTCCACGCACCACCACACCCCGCCGACCCGCTCACACCCCACGTCCAGCCACCGCGACTTGTCCGCCCGGCTCACCACGTTCAGCACCAGCGGACCCCCACCCCGCGACACCAGCCCGCACGCCAGCGAATCACTCCCCGCAACCACCGCGTCCAACGCAGCCAAATGCAACGACCCCGGACCCATCATCCAGTTCAACCGCCGATCACCCGGTTCGCCCATGATCCGCTCCCTTCTCACCGTTGTCGTGACCGCTTAGACTCGGAGAAAAGGTTGCCGTTCAGCGGCAATGTTTCCTATAGCTACATGCGGCAATCGGATTGCCGCCAAGCGTCAATTGCGAGGTGATCATGGCTACGACCAGGGCAAATGCTCAGCGCCGCCGAAGGATTGAGCGGGAGGCTAGCGACATCCGGCTTGACGGCGTCCGTCGCGGCCTGACGACTGAGGCCATCGCTGAGAGGATCATCCGGAAGATTTCAGACATCACACCGCTTGAGGCGTGGCGATTCGCCAGCGGCTATGACCGTGCCGAGGTATCCGCCCGACTCGACGCCCTCTATGTGGCGGACGGCTTGGAGCCGCCGAACGTTGACGCGGCTGTCCTTTGCCGCTGGGAGCTAGGCGACCGCCGCCCAAGCGATGAGCGGATCGATTACTTCTGTCGCCTGTACCGAACCAGGCCGGATCGGCTTGGGTTTGGGAACGATCACAGTCCTGGAGACGTGAGTCACCTTCAGCGGGCAGGCATCATCGACGCGTTCCCGTTCACGAGCGACGAGTCAGAACAAGACCTCGTTGATCGAGTCTCCCAGGCCCGAGAGCGCATCAACCTCTTTGGCCTGACACGCTCGTTCTACGCCAGCGACGCCATCCTTTCGGCCTTCCAAGAGAAGGCCCGGACGATGGATATCAACATCTACGTCATGGATCCCTACTGCGAGTCCCGCAGAGACAGATACCGGATCGAACCAGCCGACGCGGCTATGGAGGACCCCGAGCGCTACGTGCGGGAGATTCTCCGTCCGCTTCGTGCCGCGTCAGACGCGGCCCCACGGCTCAGGCTCTACCTGTTCAACTTCCCGTGTTCCTTCGCTATGGAGGAGGTAGACGGTGTGGTCCGGGTCATGATGTACGGCCACGGCCGCCGGGGGACCCACGGTCCCATCATCATCTTCAACGAGGGCACATCAGCACATGCATACTTCGTTGAACAGCTCCGATGGCTTGAACGGCTCTCTTCCGGCACGTCTCCGGAGCCCTGGAAAAGTAAGGGCGTGCAGGTCCGGCCGTTTGATCTCTGGTAGTCGCACCAGAGGCCATCGCCGGTGTGTGAGGAGTTTCCCTACTTAGGTCAAGGCGCGCGGCCGTTCGCCGCGCGCCTTTCGCGTGGTGAGCCGATGCGCGCCGGTCCGGGGACGCTCGGGCGACGCTGACCGGACGGAGCAGCGTCGGGCGGTCGGGACCGTCATCGGACGTGCGGACGGGACGAGACCGAGCGGGGCCCCTACCCCACTCGGCTCGCCCGCCGACGCCGTGACGGCCCTCCCGCCGACCTGTCCGCCGCCACGCGCACCCAGCGAGCCCCGTCCCGCTCCCATCGGCGAGCCGCGCGACGTTCCGCGACGGCAGCCGCGCTTTCCCTGGTCCCAGCCGCACGCCCGGTTCCGCGACCGGCAGCCGCCACCACCGCGCATCAGCTCCGCAACGTGCGCCAGGCGGCCGCCGGCTGCTAGCCAGAGTGCACAGGTACCGCAGGTCAGCAGGTACGCGGCAACGAGTCAGCGTTCCGGCAGCCGCAGCCGTAGCGCCGCCGCACGCACCGCCCCGCGACTACGCCCGAAGTGCTCACTCAGATCCGCCGCGCTCACGCCCTCATTCCACCGGCGCGTCAGCTCGGCGTCTTCCTCTGCCGTCCACGGCTTCCCGTGATTGGGATGCTTTGCCCGCAGCCGCGCCAGCCGCCCACCGCCCGCACCCTCCAGCGACCGCACCGCATCGGCCGCCACGTTCAGCACCGGCGTACCACCGTTCAGCAGCACCACCTGATCAGCCTCCACCGTCATCTCCGTGACAGTGATCGCATCGAACGTCTGCGGACTGTCGAAGATCACCCGGATTCGCGCCATGTCCCCGTTTCCCGTGCATCGCCGTCCCCCGACCGCACCAGGTGATACCCGGCCACTCCGGTCACCAAGCCGCAGGCGATCACCGGTGTCCGCTCAACGCCCCAGCAGGCGCACCAGGTGCCGCTTTTAGGGTTCCCAACCAACCCCGACCCCCACCCCTTACAACGACCCGCCTCCGGCGTAGGGCTCTACTGATATGAGCGCGGGCGGCCCCAGGCCAGCGGCACCTGGCCGACGTTGCGCAAACCCTGTCAGCGCATCACCGTGGCTGAACGTGCGCGCGGGCGGCCGGATGCGTCCTTGACCGGGGACCCCTCCGGCGGGCCGCCCCCGGCCTGATGTGGGCAGCCGTTGGCAGCCCGGAGCCGCGCGAGGCTAGCAGCCCGCCGCCCCAATCAAGGCCGCATCCGTCCACCCACAACCACCGCCCTAGAGCCTTTGACCTGGTAAAATCGGACCGTGACCAGGACAGCAGGCCCCCAAGTGCCCTAACCAGGGGACCGCCAAAGAAGTGTCACAATCCGGTTGCGGTCTTGCCCGCGCCGTTCGGGCCGAGCAGCCCGAAGAACTCGCCGCGCGGGACGTCCAGGTCGACGCCCTGGACGGCGGGCACCGCGGGACGCTGCCCGGACGCCGGATAGGTCTTCTTGAGGTCGACCGTCCTAACGGCGGCTTCTGGGGGTTCGGTCACGCGCCGTCTCCCTTCGCTTCATCGCTGTGTGCATCGTCCTCTTCGGCCGGGAAACCCTCGAACCGTTCGATGAGGTTGACGAGGAACCGCCGGACGGCGGCCTCGTCGCCCTCGTCCACGACGTCGTAGACATGCGAGAGGTCGCGTCCGATGGCCTGTGACTTCGCCGCGACCAGCCGCCGGCCCGAGTCGGTGATGCGCAGCATCACGCCGCGCCGGTCGCGGTACGAGCGCTCGCGCCGGACGTGCCCGTTGCGCTCCAGCGTGTCGACCACCGAGGTGATGGTCGCCGGGGTGACGAGCAGCCGCTTGGCGACCTCGCCGGGGCGCATGCCGTCCTCGACGATCAGCATCCGGAGCACGAAGAACCCGGCCGGGCTGATGCCGTGCCGCTCGATGATCCGCGAGACCACCGGTTGCGCCAGCCGCGACGCCAGGCCGAAGAGCCTGCCGATCGGCCATTGCTCCCTGGGCTCGACCTTCAGGTCGGCGAAGCCGAGGTTCTCCATGGCCGTGATGTTAGGGCCCTGATGGTTAGAGGGCAAATCTTTAGCCGCCTAAATATCTCCCGGACGTGTGGCGCTCGTCTCAACCGGCCGGAACGCACCTCCCGACCTTGGATAGATATCCAGCGTGATGCATACTCTTGCTTATCGATCCCGAAGGGCAGAGTGGACATGGGAATCCGGACGGCGGTCGCCGGCGCCAGCGGGTACGCGGGCGGCGAGCTGCTGCGCATCCTGGCGGGGCATCCAGAGTTCGAGATCGGCGCGCTGACCGCGGGCTCCAACGCGGGCACCGAGCTGGGCGCGCACCAGCCCCACCTGCGATCCCTGGCCGGACGCGTCCTCGCCGAGACGACCCCCGAGACGCTGTCCGGCCACGACGTCGTGTTCCTGGCGCTGCCGCACGGCCAGTCCGGGCCCATCGCCGCGCAGCTCGGCGAAGACGTCCTGGTCATCGACTGCGGCGCGGACCACCGGCTCACCGACCCGGGCGACTGGGAGCGGTTCTACGGCACGCCCCACGCGGGCGCCTGGCCCTACGGCCTGCCCGAACTGCCCGGACAGCGGGACGCGCTGCGCTCGGCGAAGCGCGTCGCCGTCCCCGGCTGCTACCCGACCGCCGTCACGCTCGCGCTGTTCCCCGCGTTCGCCGCCGGGCTCGCCGAACCCGACGTCGTCGTGGTCGCCGCGTCCGGCACCTCCGGCGCGGGACGGGCACTCAAACCGCACCTGCTCGGCAGCGAGGTCCTGGGCTCGGTGTCCGCCTACGCCGTCGGCGGGACGCATAGGCATACACCGGAGATGGTCCAGAACCTCAGCGCCGTCGCGGACGGACCGGTCACGGTCTCGTTCACGCCGACGCTCGCGCCGATGAGCCGCGGCATCCTCGCCACCTGCACGGCCAAGGCCCGTCCCGGCGTCACCGCCGCCGCGCTGCGCGCCGCCTACGGCGACGCCTGCGCCGGCGAGCCGTTCCTCGGCCTGCTCCCGGACGGGCAGTGGCCCGCCACGTCCATGACGCTCGGCGCCAACACCGCGCTCGTCCAGGTCACGCTGGACGAGTCCGCCGGACGCGTCGTCGCCGTCATCGCCATCGACAACCTCACCAAGGGAACCGCGGGCGGTGCGGTGCAGAGCGCCAACATCGCCCTCGGCCTCCCGGAAGAACTCGGCCTGACCACGATCGGAGTGTCCCCTTGAGCGTCACCGCCCCCCGGGGCTTCCGCGCCGCCGGCGTCGTCGCGGGGCTGAAGCCCAGCGGCAACCGCGACCTGGCCCTCGTCGTCAACGACGGGCCGTCCCGCGCGGCCGCCGGCGTCTTCACCCGCAACCGCGTGAAGGCGGCGCCCGTCCTGTGGTCGGAGCAGGTCCTCAAGGGCGGGCGCGTCCACGCCGTCGTGCTGAACGCCGGCGGCGCCAACGCCTGCACCGGCGCGCCCGGCTTCCAGGACACGCACGCCACCGCCGAGAAGGTCGCGGGCGTCCTGGCGGACTCCGCCGGCGAGGTCGCCGTCTGCTCCACCGGCCTGATCGGCGAGCGGCTCCCGATGGACCTGCTGCTCCCCGGCGTCGACAAGGCCGCCGCCGAGCTGTCGCGCGGCGACGGCGGGCTCGCCGCCGCCGACGCGATCCGCACCACCGACACCGTCGCGAAGATCTCCTTCCGGCAGGGCGCGGGCGGCTACATGATCGGCGCGATGGCGAAGGGCGCGGGCATGCTCGCCCCGTCCCTGGCGACCATGCTCAGCGTGATCACCACCGACGCCGACCTGCCCGCCGGCGTCCTGGACCGGGCGCTGCGCGCGGCGACCGGCGTCACCCTCGACCGGCTCGACTCCGACGGCTGCATGTCCACCAACGACACCGTGCTGCTGCTGGCGTCCGGCGCCTCCGGCGTCGTGCCCGCCGAGGACGAGTTCACCGCGCTGCTCACCGAGGTCTGCGCCGACCTGACCCGGCAGCTGCTCGTGGACGCCGAAGGCGCGTCCAAGGCCATCGCGATCGAGGTCGTCGGCGCCGCGTCCTCCTACGACGCGGTCGCCGTCGGACGCTCCATCGCCCGCAACAACCTCCTCAAGTGCGCCATCCACGGCGAGGACCCCAACTGGGGCCGGGTGCTGTCGGCGGTCGGCACCACCGACGCGGTGTTCGAGCCCGACGAGCTGAACGTCGCGATCAACGGCGTGTGGGTGTGCCGGAACGGCTCGTTCGGCGACGACCGCGACAAGGTCGACCTGCGCCCTCGCGACGTGACGATCACCGTCGACCTGTCGGCCGGCCCGCACAGCGCCACCGTCTGGACGACCGACCTCACGGCCGACTACGTCCACGAGAACTCGGCGTACTCCACATGACCGCCGTCACCTCGGGGGCCGAGATGCGCAAGAACCGGATGGGCGTCATGGCGAAGGCCGAGACGCTGATCAAGGCGCTGCCGTGGCTGGAACGGTTCCACGGCACGACCGTCGTGATCAAGTACGGCGGGCACGCGATGACGGACGAGGAGCTGCGCCACTCCTTCGCCGAGGACGTCGTGTTCCTCCGCTACGCCGGGCTGAAGCCGGTGATCGTCCACGGCGGAGGCCCGCAGATCAACGCGGCGCTCGCCCGCAACGGCATCGACTCCACCTTCACCGCCGGGCTCCGGGTGACCACGCCGGAGGCCATGGAGGTCGTCCGGATGGTGCTGACCGGGCAGGTGCAGCGCGACGTCGTCGGGCTGATCAACCGGCACGGCCCGTTCGCGCTCGGCATGTCCGGCGAGGACGCCCACCTGTTCACCGCCGAGCGCAAGCACGCGGTCGTGGACGGCGAGGCCGTCGACATCGGCCAGGTCGGCGAGATCGTCGAGGTGCAGGTCGGGGCGCTGCGGGCGCTGCTGGACGACCGCCGCATCCCGGTGATCTCCAGCATCGCGCGCGGCGACGACGGCGAGGTCTACAACGTCAACGCCGACACGGCCGCCGCCGCGCTCGCCGTCGCGCTGGACGCCGCCAAGCTCGTCGTCCTCACCGACGTCGAGGGCCTGTACGCCGACTGGCCCGGCAGCGACGACGTGATCGACAGGCTCACCGCCGACGAGCTGGCCGTCCTGCTGCCGGAGCTGTCGGCCGGGATGGTCCCGAAGATGGAGGCGTGCCTGGCGGCCGTGCGCGGCGGCGTCCCGCAGGCGCACGTGCTGGACGGACGCGTCCTGCACTCCCTCCTCCTGGAGATCTTCACCGACGAAGGGATCGGAACGATGGTGCTCCCCAGCCCTCCAGGCCCGGCCGCGGAGGAAGCATCGGCATGAGCGATCTCAGGGAACGGTTCGAGGCCGCGTTCATGCCGAACTACGGCGTCCCGCCGCTGGCGCTGGCGCGCGGCGAGGGCTGCCGGGTCTGGGACGTCGACGGCCGCGAGTACCTCGACCTGATCGCCGGGATCGCGGTCACCTCCCTCGGCCACGCCCACCCGGCCCTCGTCGATGCGGTGTCGTCGCAGGTCGCGACGCTGGCGCACACGTCCAACCTGTTCCTGCACGAGCCCGAGGTCCTGCTCGCCGAACGGCTCCTCGGCCTGCTCGGCGGCGACGGGAAGGTGTTCCTCAGCAACAGCGGCACCGAGGCGAACGAGTGCGCGCTGAAACTCGCCATCAAGTACGGCAGGTCGAACGGCCGGACGTACTTCGTCGCGGCGGAGAACGGCTTCCACGGACGGAGCATGGGCGCGCTGTCGCTGACCGGGAAGGCGGCGATCCGGGAGCCGTTCGGCCCGTACGGCATCGACGTCCGGTTCGTCCCCTACGGCGACGCCGACGCGCTCAAGGCCGCCGTGGACGAGAACTGCGCCGCCGTCTTCCTGGAGCCGACCCAGGGCGAGGCCGGAGTCGTCCCCCCGCCGGACGGGTACTTCGCCGCCGCCCGCGCCATCTGCGACGCCACGGGCGCGCTGTTCGTCGCCGACGAGATCCAGTCCGCGATCGGCCGGACGGGCACCTGGTTCGCGTTCCAGCACGAGAACGCCAAGCCCGACATCCTCACCCTGGCCAAGGGCCTTGGCGGCGGCCTCCCGATCGGGGCGTGCGTCGCGTTCGGCCCGCACGCCGACCTGTTCGCCAAGGGCGACCACGGCAGCACCTTCGGCGGCAACCCCGTCAGCGCCGCCGCCGCGCTCGCCGTCCTCACCACGATCGAGAAGGACGGCCTGCTCGCCAACGCCGCCTCCGTGGGGGAGACCCTGGCCGACGGCCTCCGCGCCGTCGACCATCCCCTGCTCGACGGCGTGCGGGGCCGCGGGCTGTGGCGCGCGGCCGTCCTCACCGGGCCGCACGCGCCCGCCGCGGAGGCCGCCGCCCGCGACGCCGGATTCCTGATCAACGCGCTCGCGCCGGACGCGCTGCGGATCGCGCCGCCGCTCGTCCTCACCGCCGAGGAGGCCCGGTCGTTCACCGCCGCCCTCCCCGCGATCCTCGACGCCGCCGCCCCCCAACCGGAGAACCAGGCATGACCAGGCATTTCCTCCGTGACGACGACCTGACACCCGCCGAGCAGGCCGAGGTGCTCGACCTGGCCGCCGAGGTGAAGAAGGACCGGTTCCGTTTCCGGCCCCTCGAAGGCCCGCAGTCGGTCGCCGTGCTGTTCGACAAGCCGTCCACCCGGACCCGCCTGTCGTTCACCGTGGGCATCGCCGAACTGGGCGGCAACCCCCTCGTCATGGACGCCGGCACCAGCCAGCTCGGCCGCGGCGAGACCATCGCCGACACCGCCCGCGTCCTGGAACGCCAGGTCAGCGCCATCGTGTGGCGGACGGCGGGCCAGGAGCGCATCGACGAGATGGCGGGCGGCACCACCGTCCCCGTCGTCAACGCCCTCACCGACGAGTTCCACCCGTGCCAGGTCCTCGCCGACCTGCAGACCGTCCGGGAGGCGAAGGGCGACCTCGCGGGCGTCACCCTCGCCTACTTCGGCGACGGCGCCAACAACATGGCCCACTCCTACCTGCTGGGCTGCGCCACCGCCGGGATGCACGTCCGCGTCGCCGCGCCCGCGTCCCGGCCCCCGGCCCCCGCCGTCGTCGCCCGCGCGACCGAGATCGCCGCCGCGACCGGCGGGTCCGTGACCGTCGCCGACGACGCCGCGAAGGCCGCCGCCGGAGCCGACGTCCTCGCCACCGACACCTGGGTGTCGATGGGCCAGGACGGCAAGGACACCGCCCGCTACGAGCCGTACGCCGTCACCGAGGACCTGCTCGACCTCGCCGACGCGGACGCGATCGTCCTGCACTGCCTGCCCGCCTACCGCGGCAAGGAGATCGCCGCGTCCGTCCTCGACGGCCCGCGGAGCCGCGTCTGGGACGAGGCCGAGAACCGCCTGCACGCCCAGAAGGCGCTGCTGATCTGGCTGCTGGAGCGCTCGCGGTGACGACGACCCCCATGACCAAGACCGCCCGGCACGCCCGGGTGATCGAGCTGCTGACCCGGCATCCCGTCCACTCGCAGGGCGAGCTCGCGAAGCTCCTCGGCGACGAGGGCGTCGAGGTCACCCAGGCCACGCTGTCGCGCGACCTGGTGGAGATCGGCGCGGTGCGGCTGCGCGCCGACGACGGCAGCCTGATCTACGCCGTCCCCGGGGAGGGCGGCGAGCGGATCCGGCGGGCCCGCACGGGCTCCGCCGAGACCTTCACCGGACGGCTCTCCCGGCTCGCCGCGGAGCTGCTCGTCTCGGCCGAGGCGTCGGCCAACCTGGTCATGGTGCGGACCCCGCCCGGGGCCGCGCAGTACCTGGCCTCGGCGATCGACCACGCCGAATGGCCGTCCATCCTCGGCACCGTCGCGGGCGACGACTCGATCCTCGTCATCGCCCGCGACCCGACCGGCGGGGACGGCGTCGCGCAGGCGCTCCTGCGGCTGACCGACGGACGCGAGCGACGAAGCTAGGGCCGCCCGCGGCCCCGTCCCAGCCCGCAACACCCGAAACTTCGCACACACTTCGCACAGGAGATAACGATCATGAGCGAGCGCGTCGTACTCGCGTACTCAGGGGGACTGGACACCTCCGTCGCCATCCCGTACCTCGCCGAGCAGACCGGCGGCGACGTCATCGCGGTGGCCGTCGACGTCGGCCAGGGCGGCGAGGACCTCGACGCCATCCGCAAGCGGGCCCTCGCCTGCGGCGCGGCCGAGGCCGTCGTCGTGGACGCCAGGGAGGAGTTCGCCGCGGACTTCTGCGTCCCCGCCATGCAGGCCAACGCCCTCTACATGGACCGCTACCCGCTGCTGTCCGCCCTGTCCCGGCCGCTGATCGTCAAGCACCTCGTCTCGGCCGCCGAGGCGTTCGGCGGGACGACCGTCTCGCACGGCTGCACCGGCAAGGGCAACGACCAGGTCCGGTTCGAGGCGGGCCTGTCCGCGCTCAACCCCGACCTGAAGGTCATCGCGCCCGCCCGCGACTTCGCCTGGACGCGCGACAAGGCGATCGCGTTCGCCGAGGAGAAGGGCCTGCCGATCGACGTGTCGGCCAAGTCGCCGTACTCCATCGACCAGAACCTCTGGGGACGCGCCGTCGAGACCGGGTTCCTGGAGGACATCTGGAACGGGCCCATCGAGGACGTCTACGACTACACCGCCGACCCCGCCGAGCCGCGCGAGGCCGACGAGGTCGTCATCACGTTCGCGTCCGGCGTGCCCGTCGCCTTGGACGGCCGCCCGCTCACCCCGTACGAGATCATCGCCGAGCTGAACCGCCGCGCCGGCGCGCAGGGCGTCGGGCGGATCGACATGGTCGAGGACCGGCTCGTCGGCATCAAGAGCCGCGAGGTCTACGAGGCCCCGGCCGCGATCGCGCTGATCACCGCGCACATGGAGCTGGAGAACGTCACCGTCGAGCGCGACCTGGCCCGCTTCAAGCGGTCCGTCGACCAGCGGTGGGGCGAGCTCGTCTACGACGGCCTGTGGTTCTCGCCGCTGAAGGACTCCCTGGACGCGTTCATCGCCGACGCGCAGAAGCACGTGTCCGGCGACGTCCGGCTGACCCTGCACGGCGGCCGCGCCGTCGTCACCGGGCGGCGCAGCGACGCGTCCCTCTACAGCTACGACCTCGCCACCTACGACACCGGCGACACCTTCGACCAGAGCCTCGCCAAGGGCTTCGTCGAGCTGTGGGGCCTGCCCAGCAAGATCGCCGCCAAGCGCGACCGGGACGCCTGACAGGTAAGCGACGCGTGGGGACGCCACGGCCATGGCGTCCCCACGTCGTGCTGCCATGCCCGGACGTGGTGAGATGAGACGGCAACGTTCGTTCAGCGGCGGAAGAAGAGGATTTTCGTGACGAAGGCACCGACGCGCCTGTGGGGCGGCCGGTTCGAAGGCGGCCCGTCGGACGCGCTCGCACGGCTCTCGGTGAGCGTCCAGTTCGACTGGCGGCTCGCCCCCTACGACCTGATGGGCTCGCGCGCGCACGCCCGCGTCCTCAACCGGGCGGGGCTGCTCACCGGCGACGAGCTCGACCGCATGATCGGTGCCCTGGACGACCTTGAGGAGGCCTGCCGCACCGGCGAGTTCCGCCCGACGGTCGCCGACGAGGACGTCCACACCGCCCTCGAACGCGGCCTCCTCGAACGGCTCGGCGCCCTCGGCGGCAAGCTCCGCGCCGGCCGCAGCCGCAACGATCAGGTCGCCACCGACCTGCGCCTCTACCTGCGCGACCACGCCCGCCAGATCGTCTCCCGCCTCGTCGAGCTGGAGACCGCGCTGATCGCCCAGGCCGAGCACAACCTCGGCGTCGCCGCCCCCGGCATGACCCACCTCCAGCACGCCCAGCCCGTGCTGTTCTCCCACCAGCTCCTCGCGCACGTCCAGCCGCTCACCCGCGACGTCGCCCGGCTCCGCGACTGGGACAAGCGCGCCGCGATCTCCCCGCTCGGCTCCGGCGCGCTCGCCGGCTCGTCCCTGCCGCTCGACCCGCAGGCCACCGCCGCCGAGCTCGGCTTCGACGCCGCCGCCGCCAACTCCATGGACGCCGTCGCCGACCGCGACTTCGTCGCCGAGTTCCTCTTCGCCGCCGCGCTCATCGGCGTCCACCTGTCGCGCCTCGGCGAGGAGATCTGCCTCTGGGCGTCGCAGGAGTTCCGCTGGATCGAGATGGACGACACCTACGCCACCGGGTCGTCGATCATGCCGCAGAAGAAGAACCCCGACGTCGCCGAGCTGGCGCGCGGCAAGGCCGGACGCCTCATCGGCCACCTCGTCGGCCTGCTCACCACCCTCAAGGGCCTGCCGCTCACCTACAACCGCGACCTGCAGGAGGACAAGGAGGGAGCGTTCGACGCCGTCGAGACGCTGCTGCTCGTCCTGCCCGCCATGTCCGGGCTGATCGCGACCATGCGGGTCAACACCGAGCGCCTGGAGGCCCTCGCCCCGGACGGCTTCGCCCTCGCCACCGACCTCGCCGAGCTCCTCGTCCGGCGCGGCACCGCGTTCCGCGACGCGCACGAGGTCGTCGGGCACCTCGTCGTCTGGTGCCAGGTCAACGACAAGGACTTCGACGACCTCACCGACGAGGAGCTCGCCAAGGTGTCGCCGCACCTCACGCCGGACGTCCGCGAGGTCCTGAACGTCCAGGGGGCGCTGGCGTCCCGGAAGGCGTACGGGGGGACGGCGCCCGACCGCGTCCGCGAGCAGCTCGGCGCGCTCCGCGCCCTCGTCAACGAGCACGCCGCGTGGGCCGCCGACTCCGACGCCTGACCGCCCGCGGACCCCGGACCGATCGGGCGTTCGGCCGCCATAGGGTGATGCGATGACAGAAGCGTTGCTGCCACGGGACTTCTTCGACCGTCCCGTCGACGAGGTCGCGCCGTCCCTGCTCGGGCACGTGCTCAGCCATCGCACGCCCGGCGGCGAGGTCGCGGTCAGGCTCACCGAGGTCGAGGCGTACGCCGGCCCCCTCGACCCCGCCTCCCACGCCTACCGCGGCCGGACGCCCCGCAACGCCGTGATGTTCGGGCCGCCCGGCCACGCCTACGTCTACTTCACCTACGGCATGCACTTCTGCGTGAACCTCGTCTGCGGCCCGGACGGGACGTCCATGGCGGTCCTGCTCCGCGCCGGCGAGATCATCGCGGGGGAGGACACGGCGCGCGGCCGCCGCCCGCGCTCGTCCGTCCGCGACCTCGCCCGCGGCCCGGCCCGGCTCTGCCAGGCGCTCGGCATCGCCCGCGAGCAGAACGGCTTGGACGTCTGCACCCCCGGCGGGCCCCTCACCGTCCATGCAGGCGAACCCGCCGACCCCGCGCTCATCCGCAACGGGCCGCGCACCGGGGTGAACGGCGCCAAGGAAGTGCCGTGGCGGTTCTGGATCGACTGCGACCCGACCGTCTCCCCGTACCGCGCACACGTCCCGAGGCAGCGCAAGAAGGTCCCCGCCGATGACTGACCCCGCCCCGCCCTTGCCGGACGCCGGGACCGCACCGCCTCCGTCGCCTCCGCGGCATCGGCGGCGACGGACGCTGGTGACCGCGTCCGGCTATGCCGCGTTCGTGGTGCTCCTCCTCATCGTGGTCCTCGACAGCCGCCTCCACCGCTTCGACAAGATCGGCAAGGTGCATCAGCGGCCGGCGCCGGCGAACTCCGCGGGCGAGCACGGGCTCCGCGTCACCTACTACGCCGGCCTGATCCACGACCGCAGCCGTGTCTTCGGCAGACACCAGAGCTACGACCTGTACACGGGCTCGAGACGGGACCTCTCCTACGGCCACTTCGTCCACCTGGACTCCCTGGAGTACGGAAAGCCGCCCGTCATCGAGTCCGCGAACTGGACCGAGGAAGGCGTCCGGGTGACCTTCACCTCGGGACACGAGGTGTTCGTCCCGGCCCGCTACTACGTGGGCGGGCGCTGAATATCGTTAGCGTGACACCCGTCCGCCCGGGCATCCTGGCGGGCACACGGAAGCAAGCCGGAACGAGGGAGACCGTGACCGACATCCTGGACGATCTCGCGTGGCGCGACCTGATCGCGCAGTCCACCGACCTGGACGAACTGCGGGCCCTGCTCGCCGCGGGACCGGTCACGCTCTATTGCGGGTTCGACCCGACGGCGCCCTCGCTGCACCTCGGCAACCTGATCCAGATCCTCACGCTGCGCCGCTTCCAGCTCGCCGGGCACCGGCCCATCGGCCTCGTCGGCGGCGCCACCGGCCTGATCGGCGACCCGAGCGGCAAGAGCGCCGAACGCGTCCTGAACTCCGCGGAGACCGTCGCGGGCTGGGTCGAGCGCATCCGCGGCCAGGTCTCGAGGTTCCTCGACTTCGGCGACGGGCCCACCGGAGCGACGATGGTGAGCAACCTCGACTGGACGGGCCCCATGTCGGCCATCGAGTTCCTCCGCGACATCGGCAAGCACTTCCCGGTCAACCGGATGCTGGCCCGCGAGACCGTCAAGGCCCGGCTCGACACCACCGGCATGAGCTACACCGAGTTCAGCTACGTCCTGCTCCAGTCGATGGACTTCCTGGAGCTGTACCGGCGGCACGGGTGCCGGCTGCAGACGGGCGGCAGCGACCAGTGGGGCAACCTCACCGCCGGCGTCGACCTCATCCGCCGCGCCGAGGGCGGCAGCGCCCACGCGCTGACCACACCGCTGCTCACCAAGGCGGACGGGTCCAAGTTCGGCAAGACGGCCGGCGGCGAGACGTACTGGCTCGACCCCGAGCTGACCTCGCCGTACGCGTTCTACCAGTTCTGGTTCAACGCCGACGACCGGGACGTGGAGAACTTCCTGAAGGTCTTCAGCTTCCGCCCCCATGAGGAGATCGACGACCTGGTCAAGCAGGGGGCCGACCGTCCCGCCGCCCGGGCCCCGCAGCGGGCGCTCGCGGAGGAGATGACCACGCTCGTCCATGGCGCGGACGAGACCGCCAGCGTCATCGCCGCGTCCCGCGCCCTGTTCGGCCAGGGCGCCCTGGAGGAGCTGGACGAACGCACCCTGAAGGCCGCGCTCGCCGAGGTGCCCCGCACCGAGGTGGCCCCGGGCGAGCTGCCGACCGTCGTCGACCTGCTGGCCGCCTCCGGGCTTTGCAAGAGCAAGTCCGAGGCGCGGCGGGCGATCGCCCAGGGCGGCGCCTACCTCAACAACACCAAGGTCGAGTCGGAGGACGCCGTGCCGGACGCGTCGGACCTTCTCCACGGGCGCTTCCTCGTCCTGCGGCGCGGCAAGCGCAACGTGGGCGGCGTCGAGGTGACCGCGTCCTGATGCCGTCCGTGACCGCCTGTCCGGAGCCTCTCCGGGCAGGCGGTCACCATGTCGTGGGCAAACTTCGGTAGATACACGTCACAGTGCGGTTACAAGGACTCGCCTGTGGGCATGATGGAAGTCTTGAAAACCGTACCTGAACTGGGGTTTCACGCCGCGCGACGTCGATTTGACGGCCCTCGCGGCGGGACCTAATGTTCTACGAGCCCCATGGGGGAGCGGGACGCGCCAAGCGGCCCGGCCTCGGGGGAAACCCCTCAGCGAACCAACCGGGTTGCGACTTGTCCTGCCCGGAAACGGACGTACGAGGTCGAACCGCCCAGACTTTGACAAACAGGGCGGATCGGGTAGGCTAGAAGGGTTGCCCCGGAGCGGGAAACGCGAAAGCGAATCCAGCGCGGCGGGTGTCCGTTTCTTGAGAACTCAACAGCGTGTTAAAAGCCAGTGCCTTTATACGGTCCGGCCGATGGTTTGGCCGGTCCGTCCCCGTGGCCGCCCTTCTTTGGGGGTGGTCGGGGATTTCTTTGAG
>NZ_SMKT01000186.1 GCF_004348735.1 Actinomadura sp. KC06 | reverse complement strand
GGGCTGGGTGGGGAGGTCGAGGACGGGCTGGATGATGCGCCAGGATTCTTCGGCCAGGTCGAAGCGGACGAAGCGGCGGGGGTCGCCGGTCATCGCGTCGGTGAGGATGCGCTGGTAGGCCGCTTCCATCGGGCCCAGGACCTTGGTGAAGTCCACGCTGAGCGGGACTCGCCGGGTGCTGTCGCGCCCGGGGACCTTGGCGAGCAGGTCGAATGTGACGCCCGCATCGGGCTGGATGCGGAAGCGGATCAGATTGGGCTCTGGGGCGCCGTCGAAGAAGCTGATGGGCGGGGTGCGGAGTTGGGCGACCACTTCCAGATCGGTGGTGGCCAGTGCTTTACCGGAGCGGATGTAGAACGGGACGCCGGCCCAGCGCCAGTTGTTGATGCGCAGGCGCAGCGCAGCGTAGGTCTCGGTGGTCGAACCCTCACCGACGCCTTCGGTGGCGAGGTAGCCGTCGTACTGGCCGCGGACGACATCGCCGGGCGCGACGGCCTCGACGGCGCGCAGCACCCGCCACTTCTCGTCGATGAAGGCGCGTGAGTCGGTCGACGGCGGCGTGTCCATGGCCAGGAGCGCGAGGATCTGCAGAAGGTGGTTCTGGACGACATCGCGGATCGTGCCGTTGGCGTCGTAGAACGAGCCACGGTCGGCGACGTCGAAGTCCTCGGCCATCGTGATCTGCACGTTGTCGACGTAGTGACGGTTCCAGATCGGCTCCAGGAGCATGTTCTCGAACCGGAACATCAGAAGGTCTTCGATCGGCTCTTTGCCGAGAAAGTGGTCGACGCGCCTCAGATGGTCCTCGTCGAAGAACTTCAGCAACTCGGCGTTCAACGCCCGCGCCGACTCCAGGTCGTTGCCGAACGGCTTTTCGACGACCATCCGGGCGTTCCTGTTCAGGTTGACCTTGGCCAGGCCCTCGGCGACCGTCGCGAACAGCGAAGGAGGAACCGCAAGATAGTGAGTGAGGAATCCCGCATCGCCCACCTCGCCACGGATCGCATCGAAGGTGGCGCCGTCGGCGTAGTCGCCCGCGACGAGCCGGAGGTTCCCGGCGAACTTCTCGAACGCCGCGTCGTCCACCTTGTCGTGCTTGGCCTCGCAGGCCTCACGGGCCCGACTTCGCAGCCCGGCCAGGTCGAGGTCGGTCTTGGCGACCCCCACGATCGGCTGGTCCAGCACCCCGTCCGCCGTCAGCTGGTACAACGCCGGCAGCAGCATCTTGTACGCCAGATTCCCGGTGATCCCGAACAGCACCATCGCGTCGGCTCGCTCCATCGCCGGCCCCCTCTCGTCGGCTCACAGCTTGACGCCTCGGCCATCCGGAGAACAAGCGTCCCGCGGGTCGCATAGCGCCCGGTCATGGTCAGAACGTGTCGCCTCGTCTCCATCGACCCCGGTTCGCGTGACGTTCCGTGCCGATACCCGCTACTCGCCACGGCCGAGCGCCTCGCCCATTAACGATCATGGGTGCCCGGAGGTTCGTGTTGGCGGAGTGACCGTGACCACGCGGACCCTGCTCAGCGGGGCACGAGTTTGACGGTCGCGCTGCGGCGCGCGACATCGTCCACCGCCCGGTCCCGCGGAAAGGTGGGGATGCGGGTTTGGGACTGGCCAATGTTGACCCACTCGTCCGCGCCCACGGCGGTCACATCGAGATCCAGACGGCTCTGCGTTCCACGACCAGTGGGAAGCCGTTCAGTCGTCGACCAGGAGCGGTATGGACCGTATCGATCTGTCCTCCACGTCGAGAATGCGACCGAGCATTTTGATCACGCGCAGAGCCACCGAGCGGTCTTGGATCCGCAGGGCGGGCAGTACCCGGCTCATCTTCCGTTCGAGGTCGTGGGCTTCCGCCGTCGACCGTAGCCACGCGTCGACGATGACGTTGTAGGGACCTGCCACGAGATTGCACGCCCGGACCCCCGGCAGCATGCCGATCTTTCCCTCGGCGCTCTCCAGGTCGTGGACGTCGAGTGAGCCGAAGTAGACCGCGGTGACGGCACGTTTCGAGAGGTGGCGGGAGGTGTCACAGCGGAAGGTGATGAGCCTGGCTTCCATCAGGCGCGTCAGCCGGCGCCGCACCGCGACGGGGCCGAGCCCGACGTGTTCGGCGAGTTGCTCGAACGACATCCGCCCGTCGGCGCTGAGGGCGCGGGCGATGCGGCGGTCGTGAGCCTGCAGGACCGCGCCGTGATCGGGGCGGGTTCCGGTGTCGGCGCGCAGGCGGTGACGCTGTTCCGGGTTCAGCGCGCCCTCACGCCACCGGCTGGCCTCAAGCGCCGACCGCGTCACGATGTGGCTGCGCATGTTCGTGACACCCGGGACGTGCCCCACGCGGTCGAGGAGGTAATGGGACAATGCGTCGAGGTCGGGTGATTGCGCGAGTATCAGCACGTCCCGCGCACCGGACGTCAGTTTGACGGTGGCCGCCTCCACGTCCTCGGCAAGGACGGCCGCCACCTCGGTGGAGCGCCCCGGCGCGCAGTCGATCTCCACCAGGGCGCACGAAGGCGTCGCGGTGCCCGACAGGTGGGCGGTGACCCAGGCGACTCCTTCGGACTGCATACGCGACCATCGTCGGCTGACGGTGGCCGGGTCCACGCCGAGGACCGGCGCCAGGTCCCGCCAGCTCGCGCGCGGAGCGAATCGGACGGCGTCCACGATGGCGATGTCGAGTTCGTCGAAGGCCGAGGTCCCCATGTTCGGATGGCCCTTTCTGTGCGATGGACGCGGCTCCATGGGAGGAAACATGCGATCTTCGGGCCCATCCATCAGGTGACCTTAATGTAGATGGTCGGGGACGAAGCCCCGAAAAGTGCGTCGGCCTGGGGACGAGGCGGCTCTGCGGAGCTGGGACCGCCGGCGCGCATGCGGCGCCGTCCGTCCTGGGAACCCCGGCCCTGTCCGGGGAACGCTTCACGAAAGGTGGTCCACGTCATGAGCGTCCTGAACTCTCCGATCCCGCGATTCCACCTGGCCATGCCGGTCGACGACCTGTCCGCCGCGCGCCGCTTTTACGGGGAGGTGCTGGGCCTGGAGCAGGGGCGCAGCGCCGACACATGGGTGGACTGGAATCTGAACGGCCACCAGTTCGTGACGCACTTGGCGCCGGGCCGCTCGCGGCGCATCCACAACCCGGTGGACGGCCACGACGTCCCGGTGCCGCACTTCGGCCTGATCCTGACGGTCCCCGAGTTCCACCGGCTCGCCGATCGGCTGCGCGCGGGGGGCGCCGAGTTCGTCATCGAGCCCTACGTGCGATTCGAAGGACGGCCCGGTGAGCAGTGGACGATGTTCCTGCTCGATCCCGCGGGCAACGCGTTGGAATTCAAGGCGTTCGCCGACGACTCCCAAGTCTTCGCTACCTGACGGCGGGTGATCCGGTCCCGCACGATGGCTGATTTCGTGCAGGAAAGCCGCCCCATCGAGGAGAACATGCAATTTCGGAGCCTGTTCGTGCAGTGGCCGTAGCGTGACGACAGCCAGAACAAGAGACGGCCGGAACAGGACTTCACATGGAGATTGAGGGCAAGGCGTCCCTGCGGGTGCACAATGTCCGGCTCATCGACGGTGTCGGCTCGGAGGCCGTGCCCGATGCCGTGCTGGCCGCGGACGCCGACGGCCTGATCGCCTACGCCGGCCCGGCGAGCCACGCACCGCCGGCGCCGCCGGGGGGCCGGACGATCGACGGCCGGGGCGGAACCCTTCTTCCGGGGTTCTTCGACTGCCATGTGCATCTCGGTATGTCTTCGGACCGGTCAGTGGTGGAAGAGGCGCTGATGACGGAACCCGTCCTGCGCATGTTGCAGACGGCCGACCGATTGCGGCGAACCCTGGATTCCGGGATCACCTCCGCTCGCGACCTCGGCGCACTGCCGGCGGGATTCCGCCACGCCGTCGCCACGGGGCTCGTCCAGGGCCCGCGGTTGCAGGTGTCCGTCGGGATCATCAGCCACACGGGCGGGCACGCGGACACCACGCTGCCCGGCGGGATGAACCTCGGCCTCGACTTCTGTGAGCTCGCCGACGACGAGCACGAGGTGCGGAAGGCGGCGCGCCGGATGCTGCGCGCCGGCGCCGATGTCGTCAAGATCTGCACGACCGGCGGGATGAACAGCGCGGGGGACGATCCCGACGACGAGGACCTGCTCGAAGAGGAGATCGCCGCGGTCGTCGACGAAGCACGCCGACACCGCGGACGCGCTGTCGCCGCGCACGCCCAGGGTAGGGCAGGCGTCCTGGCGGCGATCCGGGGCGGCGTCCGCTCGGTCGAACACGGCTTCGGCATCGATGACCAGGGGTGCGAACTGCTCGGTGAGCGCGGTGCCTTCCTCGTGCCGACCTTGGCCACCGTCTTCCAGCCGCTGGACCGATCCAAGTTGCCACCGTGGGCGTACGAGAAGAAACGGCGCTGGAACGAGCGAGCGAAGGAGAACATCGCGGCGGCCATCGCGCGGAAGGTGAACATCGCCGCGGGAACCGACGCCGGCATCAGCGAGCATGGACGGAATCTCGCCGAGCTGCGGTACCTGGTGGAGCTCGGCATGAGCCCGATGGACGCCATCCGCGCGGCGACGTCGAACAGCGCACGCCTGCTGGGGGTCGACGACCGGCTGGGGGCTCTGCTCCCGGGCATGTGCGCCGATTTCGTCATCTGCGCGGGCGACCCGCTGCGGGACGTCGGCGTGCTGGCCGAACCGGAGAACATCGTCGTGGTCGCCCAGCAGGGGGTCGTCCGAAAGCTCACGCCACCCGCGGCCGACACCGGTGATCGTCGATCTGAGCCCGCACCCGAAGCAGTGGTGATCGCCCCCGCGCCGTCTGTTGCCTCGCATCACACGGAAGGGACATCATGACTGACGCGCCCAACACCGACGTCCTCATCATCGGAGCCGGGCCCACCGGCCTGACGCTGGCATGCGACCTCGCTCGTCGCGGTGTCGCCTCCCGCATCGTCGAGCGGGATGCCGTGCCGAACCGCGCCTCCAAGGCCAAGACCATCAAGCCCCGCTCCCTCGAAGTACTCGACGACCTCGGGGTCGTCGAGCACGTGCTGCGGCGCGGAGTCGTCTGGCTTCCCGTGCGCTTCCACGAACCGTCCGGCGCGGTCCTGGACAAGCCGCCGATCTCGGACCGGGCGGACCAGTCGTTCTCCACGCCGTATCCCGATTCGCGGTGGATCGGCCAGTTCGACATCGAGTACGCACTGCGGCAACGGCTCGAAGAGCTCGGTGGCCGGGTGGAGTTCGGCGCCGAGGCGGTCGGCCTCGAACAGGACGACGACGGTGTCACCGTCGCGCTGCGGACATCGGCCGGCGAGCGGACCGTTCGCGCGCGCTACGTCGTCGGGGCGGACGGAGGTAGGAGCAGCACCCGCAGGTTCGTCGGGCTCCCGCTGGTCGGCAAGACCTACGAGCGGCAGCGCTGGTACCTCGGGGACGTCACCGTGCCGGACCTCGACCGCTCCCACATGCACATCTGGCCGTCCGAACGCGGCATGCTCGGTCTCACCCCGCTGCCCGGCGGTGACCTGTGGCAGTTCCAGAGCCCGATCCTGCCGGACGACGAGCCGGGAACCCCGTCACTGGAGTTCTATCAGCGACTGTTCGACGAACGCGTCGGCAAGGGCGCCGTGGTCCTGGAGAGCGCGACCTGGCTGTCGGTCTACCAGGTCAACGCCCGCGTGGTGGAGGACTACCGCAAGGGACGGGTCCTGCTCGCCGGTGACGCCGCCCATGTGCACTCTCCCGCGGGGGGCCAGGGCATGAACACCGGCATCCAGGACGCCTACAACCTCGGCTGGAAACTCACGAGCGTCATCGACGGCGCCCGCCAGAGCCTGCTGGACACCTACACCGCCGAACGGCTCCCCGTCGCACGCACCGTCCTGGAGCTGAGCACGGAGAAGATGACCAGGACGATGGAGCAGGCGGGCCGCGGCAGCGAGGACGGGCTGGGCTCGGCACTCGACGAGATCTCCGACGGCTCGATGACCACCGGGCTGGGGATCCACTACCGCACCGGCCCGATCACCTACCCGGGCGGCGAGCGGCGCACGTCCGGACCGGTGGCCGGCGACCGGGCTCCGAACGCGGACGGCCTGGAAGGCGCCGGGTTCAGCGGCGACCTCTTCGACCTCATGCGCGGACCGCATTGGTCCCTGATCGCCTTCGAGCACACCGAACCGGTCGTCTTCGACAACGCCAAACCGACCCACATGCACGTCCACCGCATCGGATCCTCTCCGGACAGCGCCATCGTCGACGTCGCAGGCGAATTCCGGCGGATCTACGACCCCTACCCGGGTGAGCTCATTCTCGTCAGGACCGACGGATACATCGCGGCCCGGGTGCCGGCCGGCCAGGAGATGGACGTGATCAACCACCTCGCACCGTTCCGGTCGATCGGCAACCAGGTCAGGCCCTACTGATCAAGCCCTACCTGGCCAGGCCCTTTCGGGGCTCCGTCAACGTCATCTCGATTTCCTAAGGCTCCATACCGGCGCCATGTCGTGGGACGGCGCCTCCTATGCGACCCCGCCCGCATGCGTGTTGGGAAAGGAGTGCCTCATGCGAGGCAGCAGCGTCGGCAATGCCGCCCCAGAACCGATCGGCGGTGGGCGCCAAACGCGATGGAGCAAGCGGCTCGCCGGCCAGGTGGCCGTCCTGATCATGGTGAACGCCATGGTGGACACGGTGATCGCGGGACCGTTGATCGTCCTGTCCGAGATGCTCGATCACTTCGGCACCGACGAGGCGGCGTGGCTCAATGCCAGTGCGATGCTGGCGGGAGCGATGTGGGCGCCGCTACTCGGAAAGGCCGCCGACATCTACGGGAAGCGGAAGATCCTCGGGGGGACGTTGCTCGTCTCCTGCGCCGGTGCCCTCGTTTGTCTCGTCGCCCCCAATCTCTCGGTGTTCATCTTCGGACGCCTGCTGCAGGGAGCGGCCGTGGCGTCCTTCTTCCTGGCGGTCGCGCTCATCCGCGACATCTGCGGGCCCCGCATCGGGATGACCGTCGTAGGCATCGTGACGTCCGGCTCGGCGATCCTCGGCATCGCCACCCCCGCCCTCTTCGTGCTGATGGCGGACGCGTACGGCTACAGGAGCGTATTCGTCCTGTCGGCGGCGGTCGCGTTCGCCATGGCGATCTGCGTGCGCACCCTCCTACCCGAATCCCAGATCAGGACGCCGGGCAGGCTCGACATCGCCGGGGCCGTTCTCCTCGGCGGAGGTATGGCGACGGTGCTCAGCTATGTCAGCCTCGGACCCGACTTCGGCTGGTTCGCCGCAGGCCCGCTCACTCTCCTCGCCGCCGGCATCGCGGTACTGGCCGCATGGTTCCGGCAATCGGGCCGGGTTCCCGAGCCCCTGGTCGACCTCAGGACGCTCGGCAGACCCCTGGTGGTCACGCTTCTGCTGGTCATTCTCGGGACCGGTTCGTACCAGAGCATGCTTCAGCTCATCGGCATCATCAAGGATGTCTCGCCTGATCAGGGCCTCGGGTACGGGATCGCCGAGCAAGGCCCGGTGGCCCTGCTCTTCGCCGCGCCGTCGCTCGGAATCATGATCGGGGGGCCCCTTGCCGGAGCGCTCGCGACGCGGTTCGGTCCGGCCTCGACACTGGCCGCCGGAGCGGCACTCGGAATGGTGGGGACCTTCGGGATGTTCCTCGGGGTCTCCCAGCTCTATGTCGCGGTCGTGTTCGCCTTCATGCTGGGTCTCACGGCGGGAGCGCTCGTGACCTCCGGCTTCAACATGGCCGGGGTCCTGGCGCCCGCCGAACGACAGGGCAGTGTGACCAGCATGGTCATGGTCATGATCGCGATCGGTTCGGTGGTCATGAATTTCGTGGGTACGGCCGTGCTGAAGTCCACCCAGGTGGTCGTCGGCGGATCGACGGAGAACTCGGGCACGGGAGTGTCCAGCTACATTGGCGTCGGGCTCGGCGCGTTCCTGGCCGCCGCGGTGCTGGCCGTCATCCTGGTGCGCATGCGGCGCGGCGCGGATGTGCCCCCCGCGCCGGCCTCCTCGGTGTCCGTGGCCCTTTCCGACTAGTTCCCTCGCAGGCAGGGATCCCGACGCAGGAGGAAGCGGAGAATGCAGTCAGAGACCGAGCGGTCCGATGCCGGGCACATCGATGAGCATCCGTACTCGGTGGCCTTCCGCAGCGGCGACCTTGTCGCGGTGTCCGGCAGGCTCGGCGTGGACGCGTCCGGCCATCTGGTGCCGGGCGGGTTCGACGCGGAATGCGCGCGGGCGTTCACCAACCTCGACGCCGCGCTGGAGTCGGCCGGCGCGTCCCGGCGCGATGTGGTCAAGGTGGTCGCCTATCTGACCGACATCGCCGACCGTTCCCGGCTCAACGCCACCTACCAGGGCTTCTTCGCCGAGCCCCGCCCGGCGCGCAGCTGCGTCGGGGTCGCCGCGCTGCCGTACGGCGCCGTGGTGGAGGTCGAGGCGCTGGCACGGGTACGGGACGCGCCCGCCATCGGCGGGAGCGCCACCGAAGGCCACTGACCACGAACCGCTGACCACGAAGGGAGGGACACTGTGACGTACACCCCGCCGGTCACCTTGGACGACGTCCGCGACGCCGCGGCCCGGATCGAGGGAGTCGCGCATCGTACCCCCGTGCTGCGTTCACGGACCCTGGACCGGCTGGTGGGCGCCGAGGTGTTCCTGAAGTGCGAGAACTTCCAGCGCGTGGGGGCGTTCAAGTTCCGCGGCGCCTACAACGCCGCGGCGCGCCTGGCCCCCGAGCAGCTGGCCAAGGGCATTGCGGCCTACTCCTCGGGCAACCACGCCCAAGCCGTCGCTCTGGCCGCCAGGGAGCTGGGCACCACCGCTGTGATCCTCATGCCCGAGGACGCCCCGCGCTCGAAGCGGGAGGCGACCGCCGGGTACGGCGCCGAAATCGTCACCTACGACCGCTACACCGGTGACCGGGCCGTGATCGGCGCGGCGCTGGCCGCCGAGCGGGGCCTGGCTCTGATCCCGCCCTACGACCATCCGGATGTGATCGCCGGCCAGGGCACCGCGGCCCTCGAACTTCTGCGGGACACCGGGCGGCTGGACATGCTGGTCGTGCCGGTCGGCGGTGGCGGGCTCATGGCCGGCTGCGCCACCGCGGCCACGGGCCTGCACCCAGGCATCCGCATGATCGGTGTCGAGCCGGAGGCCGGGGACGACACCAAGCGCTCCCTGGAGGCCGGCCGGCGCGTCACCATCGACGTGCCGCGCACGATCGCCGACGGCCAGGCCCTGCCCACTCCAGGTGAGCTGACCTTTCCCGTCAACCGGCGCCTGGTCGAGGCCATCTCGCTGGTCACCGATGACGAGGTCCGAGAGGCGATGCGGTTCGCCTTCGAACGTCTGAAGATCGTCGTTGAGCCGAGCGGCGCCACCGGCCTGGCGGCCCTGCTGGCCGGGCGCACCGAGAATCCGCGCGGGTCGATCGGCGTGGTCGTCTCGGGCGGCAACGTCAGCACCGAGCGCTTCGCCGAGCTGTGCGGGTGGCCGGTCGAGAGGGTGGCGATCTAGGCCGCTCGTCCTGGTGAAGCGCCTGTGCGGCGGCTATCCGGTGAGGCGTTGCCAGGGGCCGCGGGCGAGACGCTCGACCGCGTCGGCAGACGGGGTGAAGCCGGAGCCCGGAGCCGAGCTGATCGGGAGCCGGCCGTCGTCGAGGTGGAACTCTTGATCCGCCAGCGCGTCGAACCAGGGGACGTACTCCAGCCAGACCTCGTGCTGGGGAACCGTCGCCAGTATCTGTGCTGAGACGTGCGGATAGAGGTGGGGGAGCATCGTCGCGCCGGCGCCGTGCACGATCTCGGCGGCATGGACCCAGGCGCCCATGCCCCCCAAACGTTCGAGTTCGCCGACGATGTAGGGGATCCCCGCCTCAAGGAGCGCCCGGAGTTCCCGCATCGAGAAGCAGGTCTCCCCGGTGGCGACCGGGACCGGTGAGCTGCGAGCCAGCTCGCGGTACCCGTCGAGGTCGTCCTGCGCTATCGGATCTTCGATCCACGCCAACCCGAGATGAGCGAATCGCTCCGACGCGCGGAGGGCGTCCGGCAGAGTCCAGCGCTGAAGGGCATCGACCATCAGCGAGACATCACCCGGCAGGGACTGCTTGACCGCCTCCAGCCGTGCGACGTCCTCTTCGATGTCCGGCTTGCCGACCATCATCTTCATGGCGCGAAGGCCCCGGTCGTACATCGCCGCGGCCTCCACCAGGAGTTCCTCCACGCGAGAGTGCAGCATGAGTCCCGTCTGATAGACGCGGACGTGGTCGCGTCGCCGGCCGAGCACCTCGCTCAGGCTGGCGCCGCGACGGCGGCACAGGAGGTCCTCGATCGCCATCTGCAGGCCCGAGACACCGAAGGCGGCCACGCCGCCGGCGCCGAGGAACGCCGTCGCCTGGCGCATCGAGCCGAGAAGCCCCGGGGCGTCCTTCAGCGAGCGCTGTTCGACGAGGTCGGCCAGATAGCGAAGGCCGGCCTCAAGGAGGGGCGCCTGCCGGTCGCGCTGGACCCACAGCAGGGAATGGCCCTGTACCCCGTCCTCGTCGGTCACCCGGACGAGCAGGACCGGCAGGTCGGACGGGGTGCGCCTCCCATCGGGCAGCGTGAAGGAGGGGAGCCCGGTCGCGAGCGCGAGGTGCCGCACCTCGGCGCGCGCGACCCGGGCGTCCGTGGCACCGGCGTCGCCTTCCAGCAGCCCGGCGATATCGGTCATGGTGTCGGCATCCCCCAGGCCGGGTCGTGCAGCACGTCGTCGTGGCTGGCGTCGAGTTCCTCGCCCGTCCAGCGGATCGCGCCGGGCGTACGCCCGAACCGCGGCACGACGGCCGGCATGCGCAACGGGCCGTACTCGGGGTCGTCGACCGCTTCGATGGTTCCCCTGGCCCGGTAGTGCTCGTCAGCGAAGATGTCTGCGATGTCGTATTCGATGCAGTAGGCGACGTCGTTGTCGTCGCAGACCTTGGTGAGTTCCTCCGTCGAGCGCCGCCCGACCCATGCGCCGAGGATGTCGTCGAGTTCCGCGCGGTTCTTCACACGGGACGAGTTGGTGGCGAACCGCGGGTCCGACGCCAGTTCGGACCCGCCTACGGTCTCAAGAAGGCGTTCGGCGACAGGCTGGGTGCTGGCCGTGAGCGAGAACCACTTTCCGTCGGCGGTCTGCCAGGTGCCGACCGGGGCGACATAGGTGTTCGACGTGCCCTCCCGGCCGATGACCTTGCCCTCCTGGTCGTAGGTGGCCGATATGAGCTCCATGACCCGGAAGCACGCTTCGTACAGCGCGAGGTCGATCTCCTGCCCCTCCCCCGATCGCCGGCGCTCCGCGTAGGCGGCGAGCACGGCGGCCGTGCCGGTCAGGGCACCGAAGTAGTCGCCCACGGGTATGCCGGGATGGAGGGGCGGGCGGTCGGGGAAGCCGTTGATCGAAGAGAAGCCGCTGAACGACTGAGCGATCCGGCCGAACGCCCGGTGAGTCCGGTTGGGGCCGGTCTGCCCGAAGCCACTGACGCGCAGCATGATGATGCCGGGGTTCTCGGCCCGCAGCGACGCGTAGTCGAGGCCCCAGCGTTCCATGGAGCCCGGCGTGAAGTTCTCGATGAGAATGTCGGCGGCCCTGACGAGGCGGAGAAGAACGCCGCGGCCGTCGTCGGTACGCAGATCCAGTGCGACCGAGCGTTTCCCGCGTCCGTTGACCTTCCACCACAGCGGGGCACCGGAGTGCGACCCGAGCTTTCGGATCGGGTCGCCGATCCCAGGCTGCTCTATCTTCACGACATCGGCACCCCAATCGGCGAGGAAAGTGCCGATCAGCGGACCGGCGACGAGCTGTCCAATGTCGAGCACCCGAATTCCCACGAGTGGTCCCTTGGGTGCGGGCCGGTGATTTTTCGCCGTCATGCGCCCTCCTTGGTTCGGGACGATACCGACGAGAACACGGGGCGAGGATGGTGGTGATTGCACCAGCCAGCGCATGACCTGATTCCCGGGTATCCGGAGCACTAGTTAAAGGCGCACCACGCTTTCCCGGGCGGTCGGCGGTAACGTGCCCGCCGTGGGGCACATAGAAGTCGGCGAGGCACGACGAGACGCCGCGGCGATTTCCGGGGTCGGTCACACCGAGTACTCCAGGAACTCCGGAGTCACGACGCTCACGCTGGCGGTCCGCGCCATCCAGACCGCGCTCGCCGATGCCGGGCTCTCGCAGCACGACGTGGACGGTGTCGCCTGCCACCGCGTGGGGGACTCCGCCGATCCCGCGCTGGTGGCACAGGTACTCGGCGTCCGGGATCTGAGGTTCGCGCGGGACGTGTTCGGCGGCGGTAGTTCCTGTATCGCGCCGCTGGACGCCGCGGCGACCGCGGTCGCGACCGGGCGTGCCCGCTGTGTCGTCGTGTGGCGGGCGCTCAATGCCCGCTCGGGTGTGCGGATGGCCGGGGCGGCGGCGAACCCGGCGTTGTCCGGGGACGCGCAGTACTGGCTGCCGTACGACCACGCATCGGCACCGCAGCAGTTCGCGATGTTCGCCCGGATGTACATGCACGAGTGCGGCCTGAGCGCCGAGGATCTCGGACGGGTGGCGATCGCGCAGCGGGCCCACGCCGTCCGCAACCCGCGGGCGATGATGCGGCGGCCGATGACGATGGACGACTACCTCGGGTCCCGGTGGATCGCCGAGCCTCTCCGGCTGCTCGACTGCTGCCCGGAGACGGACGCCGCCGTCGCGCTGGTCGTGACGCCGGCGGCCCGAGCCGGCGACCTGAGGCGGACACCGGTCACCATCACGGCGACGGCCTTCGGCGGCGGCAACCAGCTGGCCTCCAACCATCACCCGGATCCCACCGTCCCGGGCGCCGCGGCCATGGCCACACGGCTCTACGCCGCCGCGGGGCTGGGGCCCGAGGAGATCGATCTTGCCGAGTTCTACGACGCGTTCACACCGCTTGTACCGCTCCAGCTGGAGTCCTATGGCTTCTGCGAGCGGGGGGAGGCGGCCCGCATGATCAGGGACGGTGCCATCGGCCTCGGCGGCGCCCTGCCGGTCAATACCCACGGCGGTCATCTTTCGGAGGGCTATGTGCACGGGCTCAACCATGTCGCCGAAGCGGTCCTCCAACTGCGCCGCGATTGCGGCGAGCGCCAGGTGCCGGACGCCGAGGTCGCGCTGTCGACGGCGCAGCCCGGTGTGAACAGCGGACTCACCGGCGCCGTGATCCTGAAGCGGGCCGCGTGAGCGCGCGGCCGTATCCCGCGACCGATCTCGACTCCGCCCCGTGGTGGGAGGCGCTGCGGCGCCGCGAGCTCCTCCTGCAGGCGTGCGGTCCCTGTCGCCGGCTGCGCTGGCCGGCCAGGGCGATCTGCAACGACTGCGGCTCCGACGACTGGACGTGGGTGCCGGCCTCCGGGTTCGGCACCGTCGCGTCCTGGACGGTGACGCACCGGCCCGCCACGGCGGGCGGGCCGTTCGTCGTCGTCCTGGTTCGCCTTGACGATCAGGACGACATTCTGATGCCGGGCTACGTCGACGGACCCCAGGACGGTGCCGGGCTCGTTATCGGGCTGCCCGTCCAGGTCGGCTTCGAGGACGTCGCGGCCGGCGACGGCGGGCGTGATCTCGTCGTACTGCGCTGGCGGCCTGTGCATCGCAGCGGTTGAGAGCGTCACCGAGGGGCGGGGAGGTGCCGCCCCTCATCGCGTCAGCCGGCGAGCAGCGCGGCCATGCGGTCCCGTGATCGCTGGTCCTCGAGCATGTGGATCATGACCAGCAGGTCGGGATGGTCGAGCGGCCGGAGCTGGACGACCCGGGCCCGTATGCCGCCGACGTCGGGGTGCTCGATCCTCTCCAGATGCCCGGTGAAGCCCTGCACCTCGTGGCGTCGCCAGGTTCTCCGGAAGAAGTCGCTGCCCTCGTTCAACCCGTCGATCACCTGGGCGAATCGTCCGTTGCCCGGGTACTTGGCGGCCTCGATCCGGAATCGCGAGATCGCGGACTCCGTCTCCCTCTCCCAGTCGACGAGACGCTCCTTGAGCTCGGGGCACATGACCTGGATCCACAGGCCGTTGCGGTGCTCCTTTTCCAGCGTGGACGGATCGACGAAGAGCCGGGAGTACGCCCGGTTCCACGTCACGAGGTCCGTGACCGGCCGCATCAGCTGCGCCGGGTGCGGCAGCAGGCTGTCGACGAGCGCGACGAGGCTCTCATCGACCTCCGGACGGCCGCGGTCGAGCGTCCTGGGCGCGATTCCGGCGAGCCGGCGCAGGTAGCGGTGCCCGTTGTCGTCGAGCTGCAGCGCCCGCGCGAGCGCCTCGATGACCTGCGGCGTCGTGTGGATGTCGCGGCCCTGCTCCAGCCAGGTGTACCACGTGAGGCTCACCGCCGCGGTGTCCGCCACCTCGTGACGCCGAAGGCCCTTGACCCGCCGCCGGCCACGGCGGGGGATGCCGAGGTCCTCCGGCTGCAGGGACTCGCGCCGCGTCCGGAGGAAGGCCGCGAGTTCCTCGCGCCGGGCCTGCTCTTCGCTTCTCCGAGGCGACTGGACTAGTTCGGTCATGCTGGTTCCACCGTTTCTCCGCATGTCGGCTGCTCTCGGCCGAGCAGCGCGTGTGCCTGGATGGCGGCGAGCGCACTACGGGGGCGGTAGGCGGCGCCCATAGACTAAACTGCACCGTTCAGTTCGATTAGGCAAGAGGTAGCAGGTCACGGAAGGAAAAGTGATGACAGTCGTCGAAGGGCCGCGTCGCCGGGGACGCTCACCGCAGAAGCGGACCGCGGTGCTCGACGCGGCACGGGAGCTGTTCCTCGCGGACGGCTACGACCGGGCGAGCGTCGACGCCATCGCGGCCCGCGCCGGGGTGTCGAAGGCCACGGTGTACGACCACTTCGGCGACAAGGGGAAGATGTACCTGGCCGTGGTGGACCAGGTGTCGGAGAGGCTCCTGGTCACCATCCGGGCCGCGATCGAGGAAGAGCTGCCGGAAGGCTGTGATCTGCGGGCGGGACTGTTCTCGTTCGCTCGCCGTGTCGCCACGGACGCGTTCGCGTCCTCCGACTTCGTCCTGTTCCGGAAGCTCACCAGCACGGGGCCGGCCGGCCGCCGGGTCCCCGGTTCGATGAGGAACGCGCCGAAGGAGCTCTTCGTGCGGCGCATGGAGTCGTTCATCGAAGCCGGGGCCGTCAACGCCGAGAACCCGTGGCGCGCGGCGGAGCATTTCATCGCCCTCACGTTCCTGCTCGCCCTCGACACGCTCGACCCCACCGTGA
>NZ_SMKT01000185.1 GCF_004348735.1 Actinomadura sp. KC06 | reverse complement strand
CGGGGGGACGCGGGGGAACGAGTCGGGGTGGACTTCGTCAGCCGGTGCGGCCGCTGGTGAGCGGGTCCTCGCGGCGGACGTCGATGACCTGGCCGGTGAGGCCGGACAGCAGCACGTTCAACGACGTCCTGGCCACCTGGTCGGCGCTGAGCAGGCTGTGCGGGGGCTCTTCGCCGAAGGCCCGCGTCCGCATCGGGGTGCTCGTCCGCTCAGGGTTGATGCAGTTGATGCGCACGCCGTCGGCGGACCACTCGTCCGCCAGGGCCTGCGTGAGGTTGACCGTGGCCGCCTTCGCCGAGGAGTACAGGCTGTACTCGGCGCGTCCGCGCGTGTAGGAGCTGGACGTGTAGAGCAGCAGCTGCCCGCCGGTCTTGGCGAGGTACGGGAACGCGGCGCGGGCGATGTGGATCGGCGCGAGGTAGTTGACGCGCAGCGCCTCCTCGATCGCCTCGGGGTCGATCGTGTCGAGGCGGCCGATCCGGAGCACGCCCGCCGTGTTGACGACGAAGTCGACGCGTCCGGTCGCCGCGTACGCCTGCGCGAGGGCGGCGGCGACGTCGTCCGGGCGTTCGGCGTGGGTGCGGGTGGCGCCGCGGCTGTAGCCGAAGACGCGGGCGCCGAACCGCTGGGCCAGCTCCGCGACGGCGGCGCCGATGCCCTGGCTCGCGCCGAACACGACCACGGTCTTGCCGGTCAGAGCCTCGGCGTACTGGTCGTCGGTCAGGTCGGGGGCGTCGGACGAGGCGAGCTGGAACAGCTTGTCCGCGACGAACATGTCGACCGGCTCGGTGACCTTCATGTTGTGGTCGTCGCCGGGGACGACGTAGATCGGCGTGCCGGGCAGGTAGCGCAGCACCACCGAGCAGTCGTCGGTCGCCTCGAAGTCCTCGTCCTGCCAGGCGTTGTCGTAGGCGGCCCGGATCGTGGCGAGGCGGAAGCCCTGCGGGGTCTGGCCGCGGCGCAGGTTCGCGCGGCGGGGGACGTCGACGATGACGTCGTCGTCCACCTGGATGATCGTGTCGGCGGACGGGATGGCGACGTCCACGGCCAGGTGCTCGCGGAGCGCGGCCACGCAGTCGCGGATGATGCGCTGCGACAGCAGCGGGCGGACCGCGTCGTGGAAGAGCACGTTGGTGGTGTCGGCCGGGTGGTCGGCGAGGGCGTCCAGCGCGAGCTGGGTCGTCGCGTTGCGGGACGTCCCGCCGGGAAGGACGGCGGTGACCTTCGTGCAGCCGGCCTTTTTCACGCATTCCGCGGCGTCCTGGAGGAAACCGGGGTTCATCAGAACGAAGATCTCGTCGATGTCGGGCGCCTCCTCGAAGACGCACAACGTGTGCTCCAGGATCGTCTTTCCAGCGATCTTCAGGAGCTGTTTCGGAGTGCTGAGGCCCATCCGTTGCCCGCTGCCACCCGCCAGGATGACGGCAACGGTCCGATGTTCGCCCTGCGGCGCCATGCCCAATGCGACCGTCCCTTGTTTCTGTCAGGCGGCCGTGACGGGCCGCCAGGATGAAGCCGTTCAGTCACCGGTGGGATCCATGGGAGCGACGGGGCTGCGGCGCTGTGCAGGGCGATGGATGCACACGGGGAGAACTGACGGTTAACTCTACCTGGTCTGGGGGAGAATGTGACGAATTCAGCGATCTTGCAGTTCGCCGTGATCGGGGCGTGACCGGTCAGAACTGTTGGCTACCGATCGGTCACTGCTTGCTGAACAAAGGCCGGATATCGGGTTCGACGGCCCAGCGCGTCACCCGGCGGACGGGGCCCGTGCACAGCAGCGTCGCGACGGCGCAGCACACCCCCGCGATCACCAGAACGCCGGGAATGGTGTCGAGCCAGCCCGCCTCGTTCCACCCGGTGAAAGTGAAAAGCCGGGTGAGGAATCCGTGCAGAAGGTAGGCGTAGAGGGTCGCGGCGCCGAGGTCGGTGTACCACGTGCGCCGGGACGGGACGACGGCCAGGAACGCGAAGATGAGCACCAGGCCCGTGAGGAGCAGCCCCATCCGCATCAGCGTGCCGGTCAGCTCGCCGACGCCCATGTCGGCGTTGGAATGCGTCCAGCGCACCCACCGCGCGTCCATGCGCGGGTACGCGACGAACATGGCGGCGAACCCGGCGGCCAGCGTCACGGCGCCGAGCACGCGGGCGGCGGGGCGCCGGACGATCTCCAGGAGCTCCGGCCGCAGCACGAGACCCAGCACGTAGAACGGCATCAGCCCGAGGATCCGGTAGATGTCGAGCGTGCCGCCGAGGTCGCCCATGAACGCCAGCAGGCCGACCAGCACGGCCCCCGCCAGCGGGAACCGCGCCCGCCGCCAGATGGGCGTGAGCAGCCGCCAGACGAACAGGGCCAGCAGGAACCAGGTGATGTAGTACGGGTTCAGCAGCCCGATCTCGAACGGCCGGTCGCCGAACGCCCAGGCGAACAGCGCGTACGCCGTCTGGAAGAGCACGTACGGGGCGAGGGTGGCGCCGACGAGCCGGACGGCCTTGTCGTCGGTGAGCGTGAACCGCTTCGACAGATAGCCGCTGATCATGACGAACACCGGCATGTGGAACAGGTAGAAGAAGTAGTAGGTCGCCGAGGCCAGCGCGACGTCGTCCAGGCCCGCCATCCCGTGCCCGACCGCGACGAGCAGGATCGCGAGGAACTTGGCGTTGTCGAGGTGCGTATCGCGAGCCCGGGGGACCGCGCCGCCGCCCGCCGCCGGGTGCGTCTCGCGCGCGCGTTCGGGTGCGCGTGGCTCCGTCGCCTCGCCCGCGACGGCGGCCTCGGGTGTCTGTGTCATCGGTGCTCTGAATCCTGAGAGGGGCTCGTGGAGCATATCCGACCAAATCGTGCAGACTCCGCAAATCCGCCGGTCACGGCCGTTCCGGACGGGGCTAGCGCAGGCGCCGGGGCCGGGCTATCGCAGGCGGTGGGCCTCGCCGGGGGAGACGGGGTCGCCCGCCGTCACGCCGTGCAGGACGTGCGCCAGCACCTCCACACCTCGCACCACGCGCGGGCCGGGACGGTTGAAATAGGACGGCCCGTCCAGCACCCAGACCCTGCCTTCCCGGACGGCCGGCAACTCGTCCCAGCCGGGATTCCGGGTGAGGAGACGCCATTCGGAATCGGTGCGTTCGGGGCTGAAACCGCACGGCATCAGGAGGAGCACGTCCGGTCGCGCGGCCCTGAGCGCGTCCCATGTCATGGCGGCGGTGTGCTCGCCCGGCTCCGCCAGCAGCGGTTCGCCGCCCGCGACGCCGATCTGCTCGGGGACCCAGTGCCCGGCGGGCCACAGCGGGTCGAGCCATTCGATCGCCGCGACACGTGGCCGGTTCAGGCCATCGACCGCGGCGGACACGCGGTCGAGGCGCTCCCGGAGGGTGCGCAGGCGCGCGGCGGCCCGGCCGGGGACGCCGAGGATGTCCCCGACGTCGGTCAGGCAGCCGAGGACGTCGGGCAGGGTCGCCGGCTCCAGGCTGACGACGCGCGGCCCGGCGTCCAGGACGCGGAGCGCGCCCGTGACCTGCCGGTACGACACCGCGCACAGCTCGCAGAGGTCCTGCGTCAGGACGACGTCAGGCGCGAGGTCGGCGAGGAGGGCGGAGTCCAGCGTGTAGATCGACGAGCCGTGGTGGCCGCCGCTGACGGCGCCGGAGATCTCCCGGCTGCTCATCGCGTCCGCGTCGAAACCGGCGGCGGTCACGACCGGGACGGCGCCGATCACGTCGGGCGGCCAGTCGCATTCGTGCGTGCGTCCGACGAGGTCGGCGGCCAGACCCAGCTCGGCGACGATGTCGGTCGCGGCGGGCAGGAGCGACACGATGCGCATGCCCTCCGACCCTATCGACCGGAGGGGGCCGCGGAAGATCTACGCTGGGGGCACGGAGGACGGGTGGAGGGGAAGCATGGGGTACAGCAGGCATGCCAAGCGTGTCGGGGTGCTCGTCGTCGGGGGTGTCGTCCTGGTGACGGGTGTGGCGCTGCTGGTCCTGCCGGGGCCCGGGCTGCTGCTGGTCCTGGCCGGTCTCCTCATCCTCGCGCGCGAGTTCCCGGCGGTGGAGCGCTACGTCGATCCCGTGCGGGACCGGGCGGTCCAGGCCGCCGAGGAGAGCGTGACCTCGTGGTGGCGCCTCACGGGCGCGATCCTGACCGGGCTGGCGCTGTTCGGCGCGGGCGTGGCGTGGGGGCTGGTGCCGGAGCTGCCGCTCTCCGGGTGGAGCACGGGGTCGGGGCTCATCCTGTCCGGCTTCATCCTGTACGGGTTGCTGTACTGGAGCTACCGGCGCGTCCGCGCGGCGCGGGCCGCGGGAGCCGAGCCGCCGCGCTGACCGCCTCCGGCCCTCCCCGGCCGTGACATCATCGCCCCTGGGCTTTTTCTGTCACACCGGGATGGAAGGTTGGCATCTGTGGCGGATCGGGGAGCGCTGGACGCGCTGCGCGAGGCGGTGCGCGTCTCGCCGGACAACCTGCCCTTGCGGCGCCATCTGGCCGAGCAGCTCCTTGACGCGGGCCTCCTCCTGGACGCCGAGAACGAGTTCCGCGAGGCACTCGCCCTGGCGCCCGGCGACGCCGAACTGGCGACGAGCCTCGCCGAAGTGTTCCTTCGGCAGGGCAAGCACGGCGCGGCCCTCGCGGCGCTGGAACGGGTCGGGCCAGGCGAAGGCCCGGCGAAAGCGGGCCTCATCGTCGCGAAGGCGCTGGTCGCCGAAGGGGACGTGCCCGCCGCCAGGCCGCGCTACTGGGAGGCGGTCGCCCGTGACTCCTCCCTCGCCGACGCCGATTTCGAAGTGAAGCTCGGCCATTCCCCGGCCCCCGAGCCCGCCTTGGCGCACGCGCTGGCGGACGTCGCGCCGCCCGTGGACGGCCCGTCCGACGCCGTCGAAGAGCGGACGGCGGGCGTCACGTTCGCGGACGTGGCCGGGATGGAGCAGGTCAAGCAGTCGCTGCGGATGAAGCTGCTGCTGCCCGTCCAGCAGCCGGAGATGTTCGCCGCCTACGGGAAGCGGGCGGGCGGCGGGGTCCTGCTGTACGGGCCGCCCGGCTGCGGGAAGACCCACCTCGCGCGGGCCGCCGCGGGGGAGCTGGGCGCGGCGTTCATGAGCGTCGGCCTGTCCGACATCCTCGACATGTACATCGGGTCGAGCGAGCGGAACCTGCACGCGACGTTCGAGGCCGCCCGCCGGAACCGTCCCTGCGTGCTGTTCTTCGACGAGGTCGACGCGCTCGCCGCCCGCCGCGCGGACATGAACCGCGCCCACAACCGGCAGATCGTCAACCAGTTCCTCGCCGAGATGGACGGCGTGGAGAGCGACGCCAACGAGGGCGTGCTGATCCTCGCCGCCACCAACGCGCCCTGGTACGTCGACAGCGCGTTCCGCCGTCCCGGCCGGTTCGACCAGCTCGTCTTCGTCCCGCCGCCGGACATGGCCGCGCGTGCGGCGATCCTGGCGCTGCTGTGCCGTGAGGTGCCGCTGGACGAGCTGGACTTCCGCGCGGTGTCCGAGGCCACGGACGGTTTCGCCGGCGCCGACCTGAAGGGCGTCGTGGACCGGGCGGTCGAGGCCAAGCTGGAGGAGGCGATGCGGGCCGGGCGCCCGCTGCCGCTGTCCACCGCCGACCTGATG
Source organism: Actinomadura sp. KC06 (assembly GCF_004348735.1). Lineage (GTDB taxonomy): Bacteria > Actinomycetota > Actinomycetes > Streptosporangiales > Streptosporangiaceae > Spirillospora. Next base: position 9,840 of record NZ_SMKT01000185.1, on the reverse strand, counting down.
GGGGCGGTGCGTTCGGCGCGTCCGACGGCGGTCACCGAGTGGATGGGCACGGCGCGCAACTACGTCATGCACGCCAACGAGAGCGGCGTGTGGGACGACCTGCTCCCGTGGCTCGGCGGCAAGCGGCGATGACCTCCGCGCCCGGCACCCGGGAGAGGGTCGCGCGGGCCCAGCTCCTGCTGCAACTGCGCCGTCCGGGCGAGGCCGAGCGGGAGGCCCGCGCCGTGCTGGCGCGCGAGCCGGAGCACGCGGGCGCGCACATGATCGTCGCGCTCGCGCTGTCCGCCCAGGGCGACGCGGCCGAGGCGCTGGACGAGGCCGACCGCGCCATCGCGCTGAGTCCGGGCGCCTGGTTCGGGCACTGGGTGAGGGGCGTCGTGCTGTCCAACGCCGACCGCACCCGCAGGGCGCTGCGCGCTTTCGAGGACGCGCTGGCCTGCGACGCGGAGCAGCCGGTCGTCTACGAGAGGCTGGCCCGGGCGCACTACGCCGTCCGCGAGTACCGGCTCGCCGTCCAGGCCGCGGAGACCGGGCTGCGGCTGGCGCCCGACGACGGCGAGCTCGCCAAGATCATGAGCCTGGCGCTGGTCGAGACCGGCGACCCGGCCGGGGCCCGCGAGCACGCGGCGCGGGCGGTCCGGCTCGCCCCGGAGAGCGCGAGCGCGCACCGCACGCACGGGGCCGTCGCGCTGGCGACCGGCGATCCCCGCACCGCCGCCGGGTCGTTCCGCGAGGCGCTGCGCCTGGCGCCCGAGACGTCGGACGGCGGGGCCCTCCTGCTGCGGGCCCTCAAACGCCGCAACCGGTTGCGCGGCCTGGACGTGGTGCTCGCGCGGGTCCGGAACCGCTCGCGCCGCGAGATCCTGCTGAACATCGCCGCCGTGCTGTTCCCGCCGTGGTTCGTGTTCATGATCCTGCTGACCTGGGCGTTCTGGCTGAACTGGGTGATCCGGGCCGGGGTCACGCTCCGGCTGGCCCGCGATCCGGGAACCCGGCGGCTCCTTGACGACGCCGAGGTCACGGCCGCGCGCGTCGCCGCCGGATTCGCGGGGACGGGCGCGGTGCTGCTCGCGCTGTCCACAGCACTGTGGACGCCCGCGCTCGTGCTCCCCGGAATCGCCTTCCTCTCGCTGGTCATGCCCGTCCAGGAGGCGGCGCTGCTCGACGGCCGACGCCGCACGGCGTTCGTGCTGCTGGCCGGGACGCTCGGCGCGTTCGTCGCCGTCCTGACCCCGCTGGCGTACGCGGCCCCGCATCTCGACTGGGTCCCGGTCGCGGCGTTGCTGACCTTTTACGCCGCGATGGCGTCCACCTGGCTCGCGATGATCATTGCGAAGCGGCCGGCCTGATCGGGCGAAATTCGTTCCGGGAATTGATCCCTGGAGCGGGTATCACCGTGCAATGGGTATGGGCATTCTTCTTCGTGTACTCGTGGCCGGAGGGCTGGCGGCGGACGCCGTCGTCCACTGGCGGTTCGCGCCCGACATGGCGCCGGGACCCAACACACCGAGCGGCACCATCCACGGCGACGATCTTTTCTACGCCCAGGCGATCGCGGCCGCCGTCGCGGGCCTCCTCGTCCTTTTCTGGGCGCGCCGGTGGACGTACGCGATCGCGTTCGTCGTCGCGGCAAGCGCGGCCGGGGCCGTGCTGCTCTATTACTTCGTCGATTTCGGGCGGCTGGGTCCGATTCCGCGGATGTACGACCCGTCCTGGTACGCCGACAAGACGATCAGCCTCGCGGGGGAGGCCGTCGCCGCGCTGGCCGCGCTGATCGGGTTCTTCACCGTCCGCCGGTCGGAGCGCGACGAGAGCCGGTCCGACGCGCCCGTCCCGCACTGAGCGTCCGGCACGGCGGGCGGCATGGCGGGTCGGCGGCGGGGTAGCCACGCGGTATGAACACCGCAGAAGTGACGATCGAGCTCGCGGACGCGGCGCTGCCCGGCGATCTCGCCCTGCCCGACCAGCCGGGCGGCGTGGTGCTCTTCGCGCACGGCAGCGGCAGTTCCCGGCTCAGCCCCCGCAACCGGGCCGTCGCCGCGGGCCTCAACCGGGCGGGGATCGGCACGCTGCTGATCGACCTGCTCACCGCCGAGGAGGACGAGCGGGACGCCGTCACCGCCGAGCTGCGCTTCGACATCGGCCTGCTGACCCGGCGGCTCGCCGGCGCGATCGACTGGATCGCCGCCGCGCCGCCGACCACCGGCTTCCCGATCGGGCTGTTCGGCGCGAGCACCGGCGCGGCGGCGGCGCTGGCCGCGGCGGCGGAACGTCCCGGACGGGTCGGCGCCGTGGTGTCGCGCGGCGGCCGCCCGGACCTCGCGGGCGACGCGCTGAGGCGGGTCGCCGCGCCGGTCCTGCTGATCGTGGGCGCCCGCGACCCGGAGGTGCTGCGGCTGAACGACGACGCCGCCGGACGCATGCACGGCGCCGTCCACCGGCTGGAAGTGGTGCCGCACGCGTCGCACCTGTTCGAGGAGCCCGGCACCCTGGAGCAGGTCACGGACATGGCCGCCCGCTGGTTCGACCGCTACCTGACCCAGCACGCGCCCGTCTCGTGACCGGCCGCCCGGCCCCGGCGGCCTTCAGTCGAGGACGGCGACGGCCTCGATCTCGACCATGAGGTCGGGCTCGGCGAGGGTCGCGACGCCCAGCAGCGTGACCGGCTTGACCGGGTCGATCCCCATCCGCTGCGCCGCCCGCGCGACGCCCTCGCCCAGCAACGCCATCTTGTCCGGGGTCCAGTCGACGACGTAGATGGTCATCTTGGCGACGTCGTCGAACGAGCCGCCGGCCGCGGCCAGCGCCGTGCCCACGTTCAGCAGAGCCTGCTCGACCTGGGCCGCGAAGTCGCCCTCGCCGACCTTCCCGCCTTCGGCGTCCCGCGCGACCTGGCCGGCGAGGTACACCGTCCTCGAACCGGTGGCGATCGAGAGCTGCCGGTAGACCTCGGGCTTCGGCAGCCCATCGGGGTTCATCGTCGTCACGGCCATTGGCTGTCCTCCTGGGTGTCGATACGCCTCAAAACATAGGACCTCACCGCCCCTGGGCACCGCCTGCCCGGTTCTAGGCGCGGCGGACGGCCAGGCCGGGATAGTCCAGGACGAAGCCTGACTCGTCATAGACCAGGCGTGCGGTGAAGTCGAAGGCCGGGGCCGCGTAGGCGTAGCACTGCCGTCCGGCGGTGTCGGGCAGCCGGGTGTAGGACTGCTCCAGGCGGTCGACGACCAGATCAGCGGCCCGGACGTAGGCGGCCGGCGCGTCCGCGGCCTCGTCGACGTCCAGGCGGAGCCGGTGCACGGGCAGCGCGTTCGTCATCGCGGACGATTCGAGATCGACGTCGACGCAGCCGTCCAGGCCGGGGGCGTGCCGTCCGTCGACCAGCCATCGGCCGTCCGCCGTCTTCTCAAGGGTCACGCCGGTCGGCTCGCCGGGGCGTCCGGCCAGGGGGTGCCGGACGCGGGCGCGGCGCGTGCGCCAGCCGTCGTCCACCTCGATGACGTACTCGACGGCCCAGGCCGTCCCGTTCTCGACGGCCGTGGTCGTTCCGTGCAGCGTCCAGCCACCGGCCTGGCCGCGGCTCGTGCGGAGGACCTCGAAGCCGGTGCGGGCGTCACGGTGCTCCCAGGCCGCGCCGGACGGCGGTTCGGCGAAAGTCATGATCGCCATCCTGGCATCCCGGTCGTGGCCGCCGTCCGTCCGGTACCTCACCCGGCGTAGCCGCGGACCGTGGTATGCGCCGGATGTCGTACCCGCAGTGTCGTCCTGTAGCGGACGGCATCCGGACTGCGAGAGGCGATCGTCGTTCGTGCGGTTCCACTACTGAAAGGACGTGACGACATGGCGGTACGTGAGACGAAGCCCGGGCGGCCGGACGGCTGGTTCAAGCTCGGACGCCGCTGGCGCAAGACGGTGCTCGTCACGCACATCGTGTCCGCCGGGGCGTGGATCGGGATCGATGTGATGGTGGCGGTGCTGGTGCTGACCGGGAGGTTCGGCAGCAGCGACGAGGTACGCGGGCTGGCATACGAGGCGCTGGCGACCTTCGTCGTGTGGCCCATGCTGGGCGCCGGGTCGCTCAGCCTGATCACCGGGATCATCCTGGGCCTGGGCACGCGATGGGGACTCGTGCGGTACTGGTGGGTCGCGATCAAGCTGGTGCTCAACATCGTCCTGTGCACGCTCATCCTGGTGGCGCTGCGTCCGGGCATGGACGAGGTCGGCGCCTACGGACGCGACCTGGTCAACGGGGCGCCAGAGCCGGCGGGCATCTCCAACCTGTTCTTCCCGCCCGCGGTGTCGCTGGTGACGCTGACGCTGGCGACCGTCCTGGCGGTGGCGAAGCCCTGGGGCCGCATCCGCCGGACGAGCCGCGCCCGCCGCTCCGCGGGCACCGGGCGATGACGCCGCGCTCAGCGGATCGGCTGGCCGATCCCGATCAGGTTGCCCTCGCTGTCGTGGAACCAGACGCCCCGTTCGCCGGTGCCGCCCTTGCTCGGGTAGTTGCCTTCGACCTCGGTGATCCCGTCCACCGTCGTGAAGCCCGGCGCGTCGTACTCCTCGAAGACCACGCCCCGCTTCCGGAGCTCCGCGACGACCGCGTCGATGTCATCGACCTCGAAGCCCATCTGGGTGTGCGTCCCCGAGGACGCGCCCGAGGACAGGAACAGCGCGAACTCGCCGCCGGCGCAGCGGTAGAGAAGGCCGCCCGGCCGCTCCTCGCTCGGTTCCAGGCCGAGTTTCTCGGAGTAGAAGGCTCGCGCCCGGTCCATGTCCTGCACGGGAAGTCTCGTGGCCACGCGTCCGGCGTTCAGCATGTCGTTCTCTCCTTCTGATCAGTCAGGGTGTATCTGCTCGGAATTGCGGGCGCGAAGCGCCTTGACCTTGTGCCGGTTGCCGCAGTGCTCCATCGAACACCACCGGCGGCGGCCGGGACGCGAGGTGTCGACGTAGACGAGTTCGCAGCTGTCGGCGGCGCAGGTGCGGATGCGGTGCGCGAATGGGCCGGACAGCAGTTCCACGGCGTCCCGCGCGACGGTGGCCAGCAGATTCGTACCGCTGGACGGCTCGGCCCACCGCCGCCGCCCGTCCGGCGTGACGGCGGGCGCAAGGGCCGGGCGGGCGGCCGCCAGGTTGACGGTTTCCAGCTCACCGGCCGGGTACGGCTCCCCCCGCAGGTGGACGATCACCACCCGGAACAGTGCGTCGCGCAGCGCCCGGGCGTCCGCCACCTCGGCCTCTGTGATCTCCAGCCGGGGCGTCGGGGCCAGCCGCGACCGCTCCGCCCAGTCGGCCAGGTCGGCGGGCTCGTGCAGGACCTCGAAACGCCGGTACGGGCCGGGGCCGCCGGTGGTCAGCAGCTCCAAGGACAGCGCGCCGGGATCGAAGCGGAACTCGAAACCGGTATGGGAGCGCAGCGTCAGCCCCTTGCTTGCGTCGGTGCCCATGTAACCACTATAACTGGTTACATGGCACTGGGATGGAAGCTGGTCATCGACAGCGGCGACGCGTCCACGCTCGCGGACTTCTGGGCCGCGGCCCTCGGCTACGAGGTGGAGGACCCCAGCGCGCTCATCGAGCAGTTGCTGGCGGCCGGGCGGATCGGCGAGGAGGCGGTCGTCGAGCACCGCGGCCGCAAGACCTTCCGCGGCTACGCCGCGATCCGCCACCCCGACGACCCGTTCGACCAGACCAGCGGCGTCGGCCAGGGGCGGCGGCTGCTGTTCCAGGACGTCCCCGAGAGCAAGTCCGGCAAGAACCGCCTGCACATCGACATCCACAGCGAGCCCGGCGGCCTCGACGAGCTCGTGACCCGGTTGGAGGGCCTGGGGGCGACCCGCGTCCTCGAACAGGACCAGGGCCCGGCCGGACACTGGTGGGTCATGCGAGACCCCGAAGGCAACGAATTCTGCGCCGCCTGACCTAAGCGCCCTTCGACGCGAAGAGCGAGTAGAGCTGCGGAACCCCCGTCCCCTCCGCGGGAAGGCGGAAATGCCCGCGGTCGTGCTCGTGCAGGAACTCCAGGCGCAGCCCGGCGGAGGCCAGGGCGCTGACGACCTCGCCGATGCCGTGCTGCCACTCGATGGTCAGCGTCTCGGTGGTGGGCGCGTCGCGGTCGGCGTAGGTGCCGGGCTCGTCCACGACGATCGGGCCGCGCTGGAAGTAGTCGTGTTCGAAGGTGCGGCCGTCGTCGGCGAGGACGTCGGCGACGGGATGGTGCTCGGCGAGGTAGAGGAAGCCGCCGGGGGCGACGAGTGCCGCCGCCGTCCGCGCCCAGCGGGTGATGTCCGGAAGCCAGCACAGCGCGCCGATGCCGGTGTAGACGATGTCGAAGGTCCGCGCGTCCAGCGCGTGGACGGCGTCGTACACGTCGGCGATGACGAAGCGGGCCGTGCGGACGCCGATCCGCGCGGCGAGATCACGGGCGGCGTTCACGGCGGGCGCGGAGAAGTCGAGGCCGGTGACGACGGCTCCGCGCCGCGCCCAGGACAGGGTGTCGAGCCCGATATGGCACTGCAGGTGCAGCAGCGTCTTGCCGCTGACGTCCCCGACCTCGGCGTCCTCGAAGTCCCGGAGCGTGTCCCGGCCCGCCACGAAGCCGGGCAGGTCGTAGAACGGTCCGGCGAGGTGGATGGGGACGCGCTCGTCCCAGCTCGCGCGGTTGGCCGCCCGCCAGTCCCCGGCGGCACCCGTCATCCCGGCACCCGGTGCCGCGGCCGGAGGTTCAGGGCGGCGACGGCCAGCAGCCCGGCGCCGACCGTGGCGAACAGCGCGGCGACCACGTCGACCAGGTAGTGCTCGCCCAGCGTGACGCGGCTGGCCGACACCGCCGCCAGCGTCGTCACGCTCGCGGCGAGCACGGTGGCGCGCCACGCGGCGGTCAGCTCCAAGCTGATCACGAAGGCGGTGAAGGCCAGCGCGGCGAGTACTGTCACGTGCCCGCTCGGGTAGGTCCAGTCCTGGGACGTGACCGGCGGCCCCGGACGCCGGAAGGCCGCCTGCAGCGCCACGGTGGCCAGGCACGCCACGAGCAGCACCCCGTGCCGCGGGAGCAGCCGGGCGCTTCCCGCCCGCCACCGCCGAAGGAGCGCGGCCGCGGCCGCCAGCAGCAGGACGAGCCCGACGATCGTCCCGGCACCGCTGATCACGGTGGCGACCGTCGCGGGCGCCGTCTCCGGCCGGGAGTACAGGTGGCCGACGATCCAGGTGTCCAGGGGCGGGACGCGGTCGCCCAGCGCGATTCCGGCGATCACCATGGCGGCCAGGCACAGACCGCCCGCCGCCGCCGCCCTGAGCCGCCACGTCCTCATCGACGTTGAATGATCAGTCATGAAAGGCACGGTACGAGCCAATGGATCTTCGGGCATCGGGGATCAACCCCGAGAGAACCCTGAGGACCGGGCGGACGACCTTTCGCCGGACCGATCAGGAATCGAGAAGCGTCCATGGTGGGCCGCGCCTAGCGTGAGCGCCATGAAAGCAACGTTGAAGGTCAGCGCCATCATGATCGGCGTCACGGATGTGGCGCGCGCCAAGAAGTTCTACGGGGAGGGCCTGGGCTGCGAGATCGTCCAGGACTACGGCGACTACGTCAAATGCGACCTGGGCGAGGGATCCTCGTCGCTGGTCCTGTACAAGTGGGAGGCGGCGGCGGAGGACGCCGGTGTCTCCGCGGAGGGATCGGGCTTCCGCGGCTCCTCGTTCCACTTCATCACCGACTCCCGCGACACGGTGGACGAGGTGCTGCGCGCCGCGGCGGCGGCCGGCGGCACCGTGGTCAAGGAGGCGACCGGCGCCGAATGGGGCGGATACTCCGGCTACTTCAGCGACCCCGACGGCCACCTGTGGAAGGTCGCGACCGCCACCTGACGAACCGCCCGTGCCGATTCGGGCGAACCCGGGCTCGTTCCTCTGCGTCGTTCCTTACGATCAAGCGGCCCAGATGGAGCGACGAGGAGTCCCCCAATGAGCGATGCCGGACAGCCGGCTGAGGCGATCGTCCTGCATGAGGAGGGGCTCCGGGCGCAGCGCGGGGGCGATGCGGCGGAGGCGGAGCGGTGCTTCCGGGAGGCTTTCGAGCAGGGCCGTGCGGTCGCCGCCCTCGACCTCGCCGGGCTGCTGCTGAGCCGGGGCGACAAGGCCGGGGCCGAGGAGTGGTGCCGGCGCGCGGCGGAGCTTGGTGTGCCGGGGGGCAACCTCAACCTGGGCGTGCTGCTGCGCGATCGAGGCGCCGTGGACGAGGCGAAGCGGTGCTACGAGCGCGCCTGGGAACTGGAGTCGGACGACAAGGCGGCGTCCAACCTCGGGGCGATCTATGACGACGACGGGAAGGGCGATCTCGTCGCCGCCGCGGAATGGTACGGCCGGGCGGCCGACCACGGCAACGCCATCGCCGCCTACAACCTGGGGTTCGTCTGGCAGGACCGGGGTGAACCCGGAAAGCGCATGGAGGCGTGGCGGCGCGCCGCGGATCTCAAGCATCCCGGTGCCGCCGCCGCGATAGCGGGCGTCCATCTGGAGCAGCGGAATGTGAACGAGGGCGTCGTCTGGCTGCGCAGGGCTGTCCTGGAGGCCGGCGACAAGAGGTCGGCGCGCCGGCTCAGCGACATCTACGCGAACGCGGGACGGGACCGGATGGCCCGCTTCTGGGGTGAGTTCCCGGACGGGCCGACCTTCTACAGCCCGGAGTTCCAGGCGTTCGCGAGTGAGGGCGCCGCAGCCGCGATCCAGCAGCAGGACGCCTTCATCGACGCCTTCACGATGGACTACGTCGAATGGGACCCGGAAGCGGCGACCATGACGCTGGACGGCCGCACCCTGCGGGGCCTCACCGTCCTGGGCAGCTTCTCGAACCTTTCCCAGACCTGGCTGTGGACGTGGGACAACCCGAGCTGGGACCAGGATCTGCCTGCCTTGGCGAACCTGCGCACCATCCGGGAATTCGGCGAACGTCACCAGATTCCCGAATTGATCGCGGGCCATCTCGACTTCTCCCGGTTCAACCGTCCGGCCGAGGGCGCGTTCACGATGGCCCTTTCCGCCGCACCACTGATCGGCGCGAAGGGGGTCAGCTTCGTCACGGTCAATGACGGGAAGGGGAAACTCGTCCTGGCCTCCGACGATCCGGGCCTTCCCGACGCGGAGTTCGACCGGCCGGCCGTTCCCCGCCTTCTCATGCGGGCGGCCGAGGTCTGGCCGAATGAGCAGCGCCGTGTGGTCCGTGGCTTCATGGAGCACCACGGGTTCGAGATCGGCGAATCGTCCGCGGTCATCGTCGTCGAATCGGGCGACGGGCACCGCATCACCGTCCACTGCCCGCCGGAGAGGGCCAAGGAGCACCCGGAGGTCAATGCCGTCCTCAGCCGCGACGGCGCCAGGATCGTCGCGAACACGGCCGCTTGCGTCCAGGGGCGGCGCCTGGACGGCGAAAGCCCGTATCGCCTGGCCGTGTTCTTCGACCTCGACGACCGCATCATCAGGATCAGCAGCGGCGTGGAAACCGCGCCCGGCGGGTGATGTGTCCTGGTCGCGGATAGGGACTTTGCGTTCCGGTTCGTGATCAGTGGGTTTCGCAAAGCATGGCCCAGGAAATGCGAGAGGGCGTGTGGGCAGCCCCCCGATTCATCGGACGTCTGTGGGCATCGGTGGTCCTGGCGGTCGGGATCGTCCTGGTGGTCCCGCCTCCCAGTGCTCATCCGAATCCGCATCCCGTCACGGGACGAAACGGTGATGAAGCGGATGGGTTTGTTCAGAGATCTGAGTTGCCGGTCGAGGAGCGTCCGCCTCTGTCGGCTTCGCCGCGTGAATCCCCGGGGCGTCAGCCGGGGATGGGGGCGGGGG
>NZ_SMKT01000184.1 GCF_004348735.1 Actinomadura sp. KC06 | reverse complement strand
CCGCCGCGGCGGCCCCCGCCCACCCGGACGACGCGTCCTCGATCGCCAGCCCGCTCACACCGCCGACGCACATGAAAACGAGCCCGAACACGATGTGATGGATGTGCTGCCCGCCCGGCGTGACGTTCCCCGGCCACCACCGCACCTGCTTGCGGATCATCCGGACGCTGAACCGGATGAACAGGAAGCCGACGATGAACGCCGCGAGGAAGCAGGCCAACCGCAGCCGCCCGGTGTCCGCGATCTCCCGCGAGAACCACTCCTCCACACGGCAGACCTTCCCGCCGCCGCTCCCAAAGCACACCAGCGGTTGGCTACCGGCGCTTTGCCTTCACCACCGGCCAGGGCTGATCTAGGGGCGGAGGGCCTTGCGGAGTTCGTCGATTTCGGCTTGCCACCTTTGCAGGCCGTCGGCGGTCTCGGCCCAGAGTTCCTGGGACTCCGAATTCGCGCCCGCGACTCGGTCGAGGGCCGCCAGTGCCAAGGGACGGAAGTCGTCGGGCAGGGGCGGGACGGGCTCGTCCGGTCCGTAGATGGCGTCGGCGGGCGGGCCGCCGGGGCATTGGGCGGCCACCAACGCGGCCGCCGCGACGGCCGTGTCGCCCTCTGAGCGGTCCAGGTAGCCCGCTTCGCGGATCGCGGCCTCCAGGGCCTCCCGGACGGCGGCCGGACGTTCGTCCAAGGCCAGGTCATCGAGGTCGCCCGCGAAGTCGGCGGCGGTGTCGTTGCCGAACGGGGTCGCGTCCCAGGTTCCCATCTCCACCTCCAGGTCCCCGCACTCTAGGGAAGCGCGGCGGGCATCCGCGGCCCGATGCGATCTTCCCATACTTCGGCAGCCGATATATAGTCGCCCGCATGGTGAAACGATCAGGGGTGCTGAGCGAGCCCACGTACTTCGTGCTCGCGGCGCTGCTCGACGGGCCGGTGCACGGCTACGGGATCATCAAGAGGTCGCAGGAGCTGTCCGGCGGGCGGATCCGGCTGGCCGTCGGCACCCTCTACGGCGCGCTCGACCGGCTGGCCGGCGACGGGCTGATCGCCGTGGACCGGGAGGAGACCGTCCAGGGGCGCCCGCGCCGCTACTACCGGCTGACCGAGGACGGGCGCCTGGCCGTCACCCGGGAGGCGCTGCGGCTGGAGCAGGCGGCCCGGATCGTCACGGGACGAACCTCGTTCGCGACGGGGGACGCGGGAGCATGAACAAGACATTCGCCGAACGCTGGTACCGCCTGTTCCTGCGCGCCTTCCCGCCCGGTCACCGCGCCGAGTACGGCCCGGAGATCATCGGCACGCTCCTGAACGACGCTCCACGCCGCGTCCCATCGGCAAGGGAGACGGCCGGGCTCCTCACCGCGGGCTACGCCGCCCGCGCCCGCGCCGCCACCGGAGAGCCGATGCCGTGGTGGGCCGACGGCGCGCACCTCGGGCTGCTGATGCTCGCCCTGGCGAACCTTGCGTACAGGATCGCCGACCACGCGTCCCTTGGGTGGCTGGCCGTTTCGGCGCTGCTGGTGGTGGCGTTCCTACGCGGCTGGACGCTGCTCGCCCTGCCCCTCGCCTTGGCCGTGGCGCTCTCGACCGGTCGCGCCATGCTGTGGGGCCTCGACGCGGCGGGCGGGACGCAGCTTCTCGGTCCGGCCTACCACGACTGGATCTCGCTGGCCCCCTACGGACTGCTGGCGGCCGGAGCCGTGGTGATCGCGATCCGCCGGCCGCGGATTCTGCGTGCCCGGTCGTGGTGGTGGACGGCGATCCCCGTGGCCGCCCTCGTCCTCACCCATGCGCCCGGAGTCCGGGAGTACGGCGAGACCTGGCAACTGGCCAGGGCCGGGATCGAGGGGCTCGTCCTGCTCGCCGGGGTGTGGGCCACCGCGGTCGCGCGCAGCCCGCGCTGGGCGCTGGCGGCGGCGGTCTACGTCCTGCCGGGCGTGGCCTCGGCGCTGGTCAACCCGCCGTCGAACGTGCAGGACACCGGCTACTGGACGGTCCTGGCCGCGCTCGTCCTGGCCATCGCCGCGACAGCATGGAAGCCCCAGCCCGTGCCCGAACGGCGCCGTCCGCACTAGCACCAGGGCGAGTACGCTCGATGCCACGATGCCGGACGACCTGTTGACGATCGGCGAGCTGGCGAAACGCACCGGCGTCGCCACCTCCGCGCTGCGCTACTGGGAAGACCTCGGCCTGCTCACGCCGCCGGTCCGGGTCTCGGGCCAGCGGCGCTACCCGCCGTCCGCGGTCGGGCAGATCGGCGCGATCCTGCTGATGCGGGACGCCGGGTTCACGCTGCGCGATCTCAAGGCGCTCCTCACCCCCTCGCCCCCGCCCGGTGACAGCCGCCAGGAGATCCTCCGGCGCAAGCTCATCGAGCTGGACGAGCGGATCGCCCAGGCCCAAGCGGCGCGGACCGCCGTCGCCCACGGCCTGTCCTGCCCCCACGAGAACATTCTCGACTGCCCGCACTTCACCGCCGGAGTCGCCGCCCGCCTTGCGGGAGCGTCCTTCGAAGAGGCTCACCAGCACTGAACCCAGGCGCGCCGCGCCCGGCGCCCGGCTGGACAAACGCGTAACACATAGGTTACACATCTGGGGTGGACGTCTTCGCCGCCGTGGCCGACCCGGTGCGCCGCCGCATCGTGGCGCTGCTCGGCGACGGCCCGCTGACGGCCGGAGCGCTGGCCGCCGCGTTCCCGGACATCAGCCGCCCGGCGGTGAGCCGCCACCTGCGGGTCCTGCGCGAGGCGGGGCTGGTCGCGGCCGAGACCGTGGGACGCGAGCGGTACTACCGGGCCGACCACGGCGCGCTGCGGGAGATCGACCGGTGGCTGGCCACCGTCCGCAGGCAGGCGTGGGACCAGCGCCTGGACGCCCTGGGGACGGAAGTCCACCGCACGCGCCGCGAACGTCCGGCGGAACCGCGGACGACCGACGAGGAACCAACCACGAGGAGCGCGGGATGAAACCGACACCCACCGGACGGCTGCTCGCCACGGCGACCGGCACGGATCTGCAATTGACACGCCAGTACAAGGCCACGATCGAGGACGTCTGGGCGAGCATCACCGAGCCCGAGCGGACGGCCCGGTGGTTCGCGCACTGGAGCGGCGAGGGAAGGCCGGGCGCCACGGTGCGGCTCACGCTGGTGCACGAGGACGGCCAGCCCGAGAGCGACATGACGATCATCGCCTGCGAGCCGCCCCGGCGGCTCGAGGTCGAGACCGTCGACGAGTACGGGCGCTGGCACCTGGAGGCGCGGCTCGACGAGGCGGACGGCGTGACGACGCTGACCTTCCTGCACCACCTGGACCCCGGCACCGACCTGACCACGACCGGGCCGGGCTGGGAGTATTACCTCGACCACCTTTCCGCCTCCAGGGACGGAACGCCCGCGCCGGACTTCGACGACTACTATCCCGCGCAGGTGGAGTACTACAGGAACCTCACGACCGACTGAATTTCATGAGCGGACGAGAAATGGTGCGGGGCCTCCAGGAGAGGGCGGCCCGGGCCCTTCCGGCGGAGCATGTGCGAGACATCGACGGATGGTGGCTGCGCCATGCCCCCAACTGTTCCTGGTGGGTGGGGACCGTCCTTCCACACGGCGAAGCCCCGCCGGACGAATTGGTGCGCAAGGTCGTCCAGGCCGAGGATTTCTACACCGGGCACGACGCTGACGCACGGTTCCAGATCACTCCCGGCGCGTGCCCGGACGGGCTCGACCCCGTCCTCGAAGAGCGCGGCTACCGACGAGAGGACTCCCTGTCGTTGCAGGTGGCGCCTGCCAGACGCGTTCTGGAGCGGACGCCCGCCTCACTACGCGTCCGGTTGGACGAGCGTCCGACGGACTCGTGGTTCGACGCCTGGCACGCCGTGCACGGCGGCGACCTCCGTTCCGAGCGGGGCATGCTCGCGCGGGTGAAAGGGCCGTCCGCCTACGTCTGCGCGATGATCGGGGACGATGTCGCCGCGGTCGGCCGGGCGGTCGCCGACTCCGGCTGGACGGGTGTGTTCAACATGGCCACCATTCCCGAAGCACGCGGAAAGGGCGCCGCCCGAACCGTTCTGGCCGCATTGGCGGGCTGGGCCGAATCCCGGAAAGCCGACCGCATGTACCTTCAGGTCGAGCGCGGCAACGTCCCGGCCCTCCGGCTTTACGAACGCTCAGGCTTCAACGAGATCAGCACCTACCACTACCGGACGGCTACGGCGTCCGGCCGGTGATGGCGACCACCCGGTCGATCAGCGGAGCGTCGGCGGGGACCTCGACGGCGGGCCCCCACAGGGCCGGGACGGGAGCGTTCGGCACGAACACCGCCACATGATCGAGGCAGTGCCGCACCGCCTCCTCGGGCATGCCGACGGGCTGGCCGGTGGCCTTGGCGAGGTCCCAGCCGTGCACCACGATCTCGGTCAGCGCGATCTTGCCCCACACCTCGTTCGCCAGCTCCGCGCCCGCGCCGGCGTCGGTGCCGCCCTCCCACGCGGCCGGATCGTCCCAGGCCTCGCCGAGCGCCCACAGATGCTCGGCGAGGATGTTCCGCCAGCCGCCCCCGAGGTTCGCCGCGCTCGGCTCGCGGTCGGCGGTCTCGCTGGTCTTCTTCAGGGCCAGCGCGGTGAACCCGTCCGCGACCACGTCGACGTGATCGATCAGGTCGCCGACGCTGTAGTCGGCGCAGGGCGTGGCGCTGGACAGCTGGGCGTCGTCCACGCCCGCCAGGATCTCGATCATGCGGTGGCAGGCGGGCTTCAGATCGATCATCGAACTCTCTTCTCTCGGCGGGAGCCATGCGAGCCGCGGCGCGGCCTCACAGATACCGACATCTCAGGCCCCCGGGACTCATCGGTCAAGGCGGCGGGGACACGATGTCTGGGATCTGCAAAGGGCGGCGTCCGCCACGGGAAAGACGGGGGCGGCGAGCAGGGGGTTCACTCGCGGCAACACGTCGTGAGAGGAGCGTTCACATGCCCGAAACCCCTGGTTCGGAGTTCTGGAAGGACCTCAAGCCGATCGAGAACTCGCAGAAGCCGGACGCGCTGCCGGAGGTGTACCTGTCCAAGATCGCCACCGACGACGACCGGTACTACGTGCCGTTCACCGAGACGGTCGGGTCCCGCCCGCTGTGGATCAACGTGAAGGACAACACGTGGTCCGACATCCTGCGGTCCAAGGAGGCCGGGCTCGTCAACCGGCACTACCACCCGCACGAGGTGTTCGCCTACACGATCTCCGGCAAGTGGGGCTACCTGGAGCGTCCCTGGACGGCCACGGCCGGCGACTTCATCTACGAGGCGCCCGGCGAGGGCCACACGCTCGTCGCCTACGAGCACGAGGAGCCGATGAAGACGCTGTTCATCGTGAAGGGCCCGCTTGTCTGGCTGGACGAGAACGGTGACCCCGAAGGGTTCTTCGACGTCCACGACTACATCGACATGTGCCGCAAGCACTACGACAAGGTCGGCCTGGGCGCGGACTACGTCAACGCGCTGTTCCGCTAAGCCATGACGACCCTGCTCAAGCGGACCGCTCCCGCCGTCACCCCCGACCGGTACGAGAACCGGCTGCTGTTCATCCTGTTCCTGGCGTTCGGCTTCGTGTTCTTCGACCGGCAGGCGCTGGCGTTCCTCGCCCCCTACATGGACGACGATTTCGGGCTGTCGAACTCGCAGCTCGGCGTCCTGTCCGGGGTTCTCGCGCTGACGTGGGCGCTGGCCGGGATGTTCGCCGGGAGCCTGTCGGACCGGCTGGGACGGCGCAAGCCCATCCTCATCGCCGCCGTGCTGCTGTTCTCGCTGTTCTCGTCGGCGTCCGGGCTGATGACCGGGTTCATCGGCCTGCTCGCGGCGCGCGCGCTGATGGGCACGGCGGAGGGCGCGGTCCTGCCGATGTCGCAGTCGCTGATGGTGGAGGCGTCCCGCGAGTCGCGGCGCGGGCTGAACATGGGGCTGCTGCAGGGGTCGTCGGCCGGTCTGCTCGGCGGCATCGTCGCGCCGGTCGTCGTGGTGTGGCTCGCGGACACCTTCGGCTGGCGGACGGCGTTCTTCGTCACGATCGTCCCCGGGCTGATCATCGCGGGGCTGATCGCGAAGTTCGTCCTGGAACGCCCGCCGGGTAAACCGGTGGCCGAGGAGGCGGTGAAGGCGCCGAAGGTCCCGGTCAAGGACGTGCTGCGCCTGCGCAACGTCGTGATCTGCATGCTGATCGCGCCCTGCTACCTGACCTGGTTCGTCACGCTGATCACGTTCACGCCCAAGTACCTCACGGACGAGAAGGACTGGGGTTCCGGGACGATGAGCGCCGTCATGACGTGCCTGGGCGTCGCGTGGGTGCTGTGGGGGTTCGCGACGCCGGGGATCTCCGACCGGATCGGGCGGCGGAAGGCGCTGACGGGCTTCACCGTCCTGGCCGTGTTCTGCCCGATCGCCGTCGTGTACGTGGACAGCCCGGTGCTGCTCGGCACCCTGATGATCCTCACCTACACGGGCCTCGGCTGCTTCACGCTGTTCATGGCGACGATCCCGGCCGAGACGGTGCCGCGCGCCGCGCTCGCCACCGCGCTCGGCGTGATCATGGGCGTGGGCGAGCTGGCCGGCGGGTTCCTCGGGCCGCTCGTCGCGGGCCGCGCGTCCGACATCTGGGGGCTGCAGGCGGCCATGTTCATCGCGGCCGGGGGCGCGGCGATCGTCGTGGCGCTATCGTTCGGGCTCCGCGAGACGGCCCCCGCCGTCCTGCGGCGGAGAGGAGCGGCCGCATGAGAGCAGCGGTCTGGTACGGAGCACGGGACGTCCGCGTCGAGGACGTATCGCAGGGCGCCCCCGGACGCGAGGAGGTCGCGGTCAGCGTCGCGTACTGCGGGATCTGCGGCAGCGACCTGCACGAATACGCGGACGGGCCGCACGCGATCCCCGTCGGGACGCCGCATCCCGAGTCGGGACGGGCCGCGCCGCTGACGCTCGGGCACGAGTTCAGCGGGACGGTCGCCGAGGTCGGCCCGGGCGTGACGGGGTTCCGTCCGGGCGACCGCGTCGCGGTCGAGCCGCATTACCGCTGCGGCGAGTGCGCGCGGTGCCTGGCGGGCGAGTACAACCTGTGCCGCCATTTCGGGTTCGCCGGGCTGATGGGCGACGGCGGGCTCGCCGAACGCGCCGTCCTGCCGTCCTACATGCTGCACCTGCTGCCGGACGGCGTCTCGCTGAAGCAGGCGGCCGTGTTCGAGCCCGCGGCGGTCGCGCTGCACGGGGTCCGCCGGTCAGGGCTCCGGGACGGCGAGACCGTCGCGGTCGTCGGGCTCGGGCCGATCGGGCTCCTCGTCGTGCAGTTGGCCGTCCGGTACGGGGCGGGAAAGGTGATCGCGTGCGACCCGTCGCCGAGCCGCCGCGCCCTGGCGTGCCGTCTCGGCGCGGCGGAGGCCGTGGACGCCGGGGAACTGCCGCCCGGGGCCGCCGACGTGGCGTTCGAGGCGGTCGGCGCCGAGCGGACGCTGCGCGACTGCCTGGACGCCACCCGCCGCGGGGGCCGGGTCGTGCTGCTCGGACTCGGCGGCATGCTCGCCGTGGACGGGTTCGCCCTGGTCAACAACGAGCAGTCGATCATCGGGTCGGTCGGGTACCGGGACTGCCATCCCGAGCTGATCCGGCTGGCCGCCGAGGAGGGCATGGACTTCACCTCCATCGTCACCTCGGTCGTGGCGCTGGACGACGTCGTCCGCGGCGGGTTCGAGACGCTGATGAACACGATGGAGGAGATCAAGGTGCTGGTGCGGCCATGACCGAGGGGTTCGAGCCGGGCCTGTTCAAGGGGCGGCGGGCGTTCGTGACCGGCGGGACGTCCGGGATCGGGGCCGCGACCGCCGTGCTGTTCGCCGAGCTCGGCGCCGAGGTCGTCGCCCTCGGGCTGCGGCCGTCCGACGAGGGCGAGCTGCCGGACCATCCCGGCGTCCGCGTGGTGGAGCACGACGTGCTGGACGGCGGCGGCCTCACCGAGCTGATCGCGGACGCCGGGCCGCTGGACGCCCTGGTGAACTGCGCGGGCGTCAGCCACGACCGCGACGAGTACGACCTCGAACGCTGGCACCGCGTCCTGGAGATCAACCTGACCGCGACGATGGTGGCGTGCCAGGCCGCCCGCCCCGCCCTCGCCCGCGATGACGGGTCGATCGTCAACATCTCGTCGATGTTCGCCTTCTCCGGCAGCCGGGACCGGCCCGCCTACAGCGCGAGCAAGGGCGGGATCTCCCAGCTCACCCGGTCGCTGGCCGCCGAGTACGCCGCCGACGGCGTCCGGGTGAACGCGATCGCGCCCGGGTTCGTCGTCACGCCGCTGGCCCGCGGGCTGCTGGACGACCCGCCCGCCGCGGAGGCCGTCCTGGCCCGGATCCCGGCCGGACGGTACGGGCGGCCGCGGGAGATCGCGTCCGTGGCGGCGTTCCTGTGCTCGCCCGCCGCGTCCTACGTCACCGGCGCGATCCTTCCGGTGGATGGAGGCTACCTGGCGGTTTGACGCGTTCCACCACATAGGCTCCACCAGGAGGACCCGCCGACCCGGGGAGGAGCGACCATGCCGGCACCCGCACAGATGATCTCCCAGGCCAGCACGGAGGACGTCGACCCGCGCGAGCGCATCGAGTTCTGGGAGGACTACAACCGCAGGGCGCTGGTCGGGCTGTCCTGCTCCTCCTACTCCGAGCGGGGGCTGCTCGCCCGGCAGGCCAACTTCCGGCTCGGGGACGTCCGGCTGGCCGAGATCAGCGGCAACGCGCACGCCGTCGAGCGCACCCCGCAGGTCGCCAGGTCGACGCCGAAGGACTCGGTGTTCGCGACGCTGCTGGTCAAGGGCGACGCGGTCTTCCTCCACGAGAACGGCTGCCTCGCCGCCACCGCCGGGGACCTCGTCGTGTACGACACGCGCCGCCCCTACCTGTTCGGGTTCTCGTCGTCCATGCGGCAGTTCCTGGTCGACATCCCGCGCGACCGGTTCGTCGAGGAATGCATGGCGGGCGGCGTCCAGGCGCCGATGCTGTTCGGGCGCGGGACGGCCCGCGAGGGCGAGCTTGTCGTGGCGCTGCGGTCGGTCTTGGAGAACCCTGGCGCGTCCGGGCCTGACAGTGCGCGCGGGACCGTCCTCGACCTGATCCGGCTGCTGGCGACCGAGCGCTCAGGCGGACGCGCCGCGCCCGCCGCCTACCAGACGCAGCTCATCGTCGCCGAGGACTACATCGAGCGGCATCTGCACGACGCCTGCCTCACGCCCGGCCAGGTCGCGGGGGTGATGGGCGTGTCCGTCCGGCATCTCGGCCGGATCTTCGAGTCGGCGGGGACGACGCCGTCCAGGCACATTCTGGAGCGCCGCCTCCAGCGCGCCCACGACGACCTCACCGCCGCTGGCGCCTCAACGACGACCATCGCCGACATCGCCTACCGCTGGGGCTTCTCCAGCCAGGCGCATTTCGCCCGCCATTTCCGCGCCCGCTTCGGCCGCACCCCCACCGAGACCCGCGCCGCCACCCGCTGAGCCGTTGACCTGCGCGCACGGGCTTGCGCGGCCGCGTGAAGCGCTGAATGATGATCCCCCGCGCTGGACGACGACGAAAAGTGGATAGAGCGAAGTGAATATCGGCGACGGTGGAATCACGGTCAGTTACGAACCCGCGCCCGACGAGGTGGCGCGTGCGTTCTTTCATGGGCTGAGGCGGCAGCTCGCGGTCACTTACACGGTGGTGGTGGCGTTTCTGATCGGCGCCACGATCTTCTGCTTCGCCGTCGGGCAGGCGTGGGTGGGCGCCGCCCTGCTGGTGTCGACGGTCGCGGCCCCGCTCGGCTCGGCCTGGTGGCTGCGGCTGCGGCTCCGCAAAATGCTCGCGTTTCTGTGCGTGCCCACGACGATGCGGCTGACCGCCGAGGGGTACGAATGCCGAACCGACAAGTCGACGACCACAATGCGTTGGTCGATGTTCTCCAGCGTCGTGACCACCGGGGAATTCTGGCTGTTCTTCCTGAACAAACAACCCGCGGCGTTCCTGCCGAAGAGCGCGTTCGACGCCGGGCAGCAGGCGCAGATCGCTGGATTCCTCGCCGCCCGGGAGCCCGCCAAGACCCGCTGACGGTCAGCGTCCTCGAAAGTCCGGTGGACGGTTCTCCAGAAAGGCCGTGATGCCTTCCTTCGCGTCCTCGGTTCCGGCCAGCTCGACCAGTTCCGACAGCAGATGGGCGACCTGGTCCTCCAGTGGGCGGCCCTCGATCGCGAAGAAGGCGTCGCGGCCGCGGCGCAGGCCGAGCGGGCTCTTGGACGCGATCACCCCGGCCAGCTCGTCCACGCGGGCGTCCAGGTCCGCGCGCGGGACGACCTCGGTGACCAGGCCGATCTCCCGTCCTTCGGCGGCGGTGATGCGGGAGCCGGTGTAGTACAGCTTGAACGCGTGCTTCGGCGCGACGTTCCGGTTGATGATCGCCATGATCATCATGGGCCAGAGCCCGACGTTGACCTCCGGGGTGGCGAGCTTGACGTCGTCCGCCGCGATCACCAGGTCGCAGGCGGCGGCGAGGCCGAGGCCGCCCGCGACGGCGTGCCCGGCGAGCCGCGCGATGATCGGCTTGCCGAGCTTGGGGAAGGCCGTGAACAGGCGGAACGGCGCGCTGTCGCGGATGTCGTCGACGTCCAGGCCGTCGCGGTCGAGCCCGCCCAGGTCGGCTCCGGCGCAGAACGCCCGGTCCCCCGCCCCGGTCAGGACGATCACCCGCACGTCGGCGTCGTTCTTCGCCCGGTCGAACGCGTCCAGCAGCTCGCCGATCATCTGGTCGTTGAGCGCGTTGCGGGCGTCGAGCCTGTTCAGCGTGATGCGCGCGACCCTGCCGTCCACCGAATAGAGCGTCGTCCCGTCCATCTCCGGCCCGTTCACGTCCATCCCCGGCCCGTTCCCGGCCGCAGCGAGCCCCGCGACCCGCCCGCGCGGCTCCGGCGGGACGGGTCGCGGCGCGGGCTACAGCCGCTCGATGATCGTCGCGTTGGCCTGGCCGCCGCCCTCGCACATGGTCTGGAGGCCGTAGCGGCCGCCGGTGCGCTCCAGCTCGTGGAGCAGCTTGGTCATCAGCACGCCGCCGGTGGCGCCGAGCGGGTGGCCGAGCGCGATCGCGCCGCCGTTCGGGTTGGTCTTCTCCAGGGACGCGCCGGTGTCGTGCGCCCACGCCATCGGGACCGGCGCGAACGCCTCGTTGACCTCGAAGACGTCGATGTCGCCGATCTTCAGCCCGGCGCGGTCGAGGGCCTTCTCCGTCGCGGGGATGGGGCCGGTCAGCATGTAGACCGGGTCGGAGCCGGTCACCGCGAGGGTGTGGATGCGGGCGCGCGGGGTGAGGCCGTGCCGCTTGACGGCCTCCTCGGACGCGATCAGCACCGCGGACGAGCCGATCGAGATCTGCGAGGCCACGGCGGCGGTCATCCGGCCGCCCTCGCGCAGCGCCTTCAGGCCCGCCATCTTCTCCAGGGTGGTGTCGGGGCGGGCGCCCTCGTCCTGCGTCACGCCCGCGATGGGCGCGATCTCCCGGTCGAAGTACCCGGCCTCGATCGCCTTGGCGGCGCGCTGGTGGCTCTCCAGCGCGAACCTCTCCAGGTCCTCGCGGCTGTAGCCCCACTTCTCCGCCATCATCTCGGCACCGCGGAACTGGGAGATCTCCTGCGTGCCGTACCGCTCGATCCAGCCCTCGCCGAACGGGAAGTCCATGCCCTGGACGATGCTGGAGCCCATCGGCACCTTCGCCATCTGCTCGACGCCGGACGCGACGACGAGGTCCTGGGTGCCGGACAGCACGCCCTGCGCGGCGAAATGGATCGCCTGCTGGGACGACCCGCACTGCCGGTCGATGGTCACGCCCGGCACGGACTCCGGCAGCCCCGCCGACAGCCACGCCGTCCGGGCGATGTCGAGGGTCTGCGGGCCGACCTGCATGACGCAGCCCATGATCACGTCCTCGACCGCGGACGGGTCGACGCCGGTGCGGTTGACGAGTTCCTTGAGCACGTGGGCCCCGAGGTCGGCGGGGTGGACGTCCTTCAGGCCGCCCTTCTTGGTGCCGACGGGGGTACGGACCGCGCCGACGATGTACGCCTCGGCCACTGCGCCTCCAAATTCTGGGTTCCGTCCCGAAACCGAGCGAGATTCGGTTCGTCGGTTACGAGATTACATCGCCTGACGTCCGAAGCGATATGAGGCAGGCCACGCTACATTCCGCTTCCGGCGCGCCCCTCCTGAGGGCGCAGGCAGCGCTCGCCGTCCGCCTCGTCGCCGAGCGACTCCTCCGCGAGTCTCCGCAGGACGTCCGCCAGCTCGGGATGCTCCTCCGGCGACCATCCGTCCAGGTGGCGGGCCAGCCCCTCGCGGCGGGCGGCGAAGAGGCGCTCCGCCGCGGCCTGCCCGGTGCCGGTGATGATGAGCGTCCCGTCGGCGCGCCGGACGTAGCCGGAGTCCACGAGCCGGTCGACGTGCGGGCGCCCGTGCTCGACGGTGACGCCCGCGCGTTCGGCGAGGGCCTCTCCGGTGACCGTCCCGTCCCTGGCGATCCGGCACAGCGCCCACACGCTGCCCGGCGGCAGCGCGACACCCGAGAGCGCGCCCAGCCGGTCGTAGAGTTCGAGGGCCTTCGGGTCCTTCCGCATGAGTTCGCTCAGCGCGCGCTCTATCTCGTGCCTGGACGACCGCACGGTGGGCGCAGCGCCGAACCCTTCGCCGTAGTCGCGCGTCTGCGAAGTGGCCCGCAACGGAACCTCACGCAAGAACCACGCCAGGACGAACGCGACGGACGCCACCGGAACGGCCCACAAGAACACCGAATCGATCGACTGCGCGTACGCGTGCAGGACGGCGTCCTTCACCTCGGCCGGATACCTGTCGAGCAGCGCGGGATTCCCCTGGACGGCGGACGGGTCGAAGCCGGGCGGCAGCATCCGCGCCAGGTCCTCGATATGGCCGGCGAGCTGGTTGCTGAACACGGAACCGAACACCGCGACACCGAACGACCCGCCGATCTGCCGGAAGAACGTCACACCGGACGTGGCCGCGCCAAGGTCTTGGTACGGCACCGAATTCTGGACGGCGATGACGAGCACCTGCAACACCAGCCCCAGCCCGAAGCCGAGCAGGGCGAACCGCAGGCTCATCGTCAGGGTGGACGCGTCCTCGTCCAGCCGGGAGCACAGGTACAGCGCCAGCGCGATCAGCGGCGTCCCGATCACCGGGAACACCTTGTAGCGGCCGGTACGGCTGATCAGCTGCCCGGACCCGATCGAGGCGACCAGCATCCCGAGCATCATCGGCAGCAGGTGCACGCCGGACAGCGTCGGCGACACCCCGTGCACGACCTGCAGGAAGATCGGCAGGAACGTCAGCGCGCCGAACATCGCGAAGCCGACCGCGAAGCTGATCGCCGCGCCCAGCGAGAACACCGAGTTCGCCAGCAGCCGCGGCGGCATGATCGGTTCGGCGGCGCGGCGCTCCACCAGCAGCCACACCGCGATCAGCACGACCGACCCGGCCGCGAGGACGACGATCGGCGCGGACAGCCAGTCGTAGGTCGTCCCGCCCCACGTGGTCACCAGGACGAGCCCGACCGCCCAGCCGACGATCAGCAGCGTCCCGAGGTAGTCGATGCGGTGCCGCTCGCGCTCGCCCGTCGCGTGCAGCACCGCCGCGATCACCAGCAGCGCGACGATCCCGATCGGCACGTTGATGTAGAACACCCAGCGCCACGACAGGTTGTCGACGAACCAGCCGCCGAGCAGCGGGCCGCACACGCTGGCCACGCCGAAGACCGCGCCGAACAGGCCCTGGTAGCGGCCGCGGTCGCGGGGCGGCACGACGTCCCCGACGATCGCGACGACGAGCACCATCAGCCCGCCGCCGCCGAGGCCCTGCAGGGCGCGGAAGACGATCAGCTCCGTCATGTCCCGCGCGAGGCCGCACAGCGCCGACCCGATCAGGAAGATCACGATGGACGACTGGAACAGCCGCTTGCGCCCGTACTGGTCGCCGAGCTTGCCCCACAGCGGCGTCGACGCGGTCGAGGCGAGCAGGTACGACGTCACGACCCACGACAGGTGGTTCAGCCCGCCGAGGTCGCTGACGATCGTCGGCAGCGCCGTGGACACGATCGTCTGGTCCAGCGCGGCCAGCAGCATGGACAGCATGAGCGCGCCGAGGATGACGTAGAGGTCCCTGCCCTTGGGCATGACCCGCTCGTCCGCCTCCGGCGCCGCTCCTGCCGTCATGCCGTCGCACCTCCCCGAGCGAACGCAGGAGGCCTACCCGCGAACCCGGCGAGATCACCCGCGGGTGAGCGGCGACGTCAGCCGAGGAGGGCCGGTGTCAGCCGAAGAGGTCGCGGGCGACCTTCGCGGCGCCGAGTCCCGCGGCCCCGCCCGCGACGCCCACCGCGCCCGCGGTGACCCACAGCGGGAGGCCGGGACGGGTCTTGACGGCGCTCAGCGCGTCCAGGGCGTCGACGGCGAGGCCGAGCCGCGTCCACAGGCGGCGGCCGGACTCGTCGCCGCTGAGCAGGTATCCGGCGCCGAGGGCGACCTCGCGGGCGCCGAACGCCCGGACCAGGTAGTCGCGTCCGGCGTCGGTGCCCGAGCCCATGCCCATGAGCCGCACGGTCAGCTTCGGGGCCGCCAGCGCCGCGAGACCGAGCGCGATCCGGCCGCGCGCCAGGTTCGTCATGACGCCGTCGAGCTTGTCCCCGTCGTCGGACTTGCCCCGTCCGTCTATTTCAATCGCATCTGCCACATCTGGAGGTTATATGTGCCGCCCCGCGCTGCCGAGACCCGGGTAACCCCGTCCTTACACGTCTATCGTTTCAAGGAGGCGGCACTCCCTAGGCACTCCCGGCACTCCCCCGGGTACTCCCCTCACGGAAGGTGACCATGGAAGGCATCCTCGCCCTCGCAGTGGTGTCACTCCTCGCCGCGTTCTGCGTGCGCTGGGCCGCGGTGCGGCTCCGGCTCCCCATGCCCACCAGGGTCGCGGTGCTCACCGTGTTCGTCCTGGTCGTGCTGACGTTGTACGGGGATCACCTGCGTACTTGAATGAACGCTCAACGAATTCGTGCGGCGCGTCCCGAACCAACCGGCCCGGCAGAGAGTCATAACTGGCGAAACCGGCTTCACGCCCGTTCGCCGTCCCGCCTGACGCGAGCGGTACCCCGTCCGGCGAAGCCGGCCCGAGCGAGGGAGTCCACCAGTGCCGCATCAGGCGACCGCGATCCAGGGGACCGGCGGCGCGATCGCCCCGCATCTCAGACGGCTGCTGGAGTTCGTCGAGCCCGACCAGAACGACGTCTGCCTGGACGTGGCGCGCGGCCACGGCCCGATGCCCGCCGCGCTCGCCCCGCAGGTCCGCCACATGACCGCCGTGGACGCGATGCCCGCGCCCGCCGACCCCGTGCCCGGCGCGTCGCGGCGCATGGCGACGGTCGAGTTCGGCACTGGACCGGTCCGCATCACCGACGGCGACTCCCCGCCGCCGCC
>NZ_SMKT01000183.1 GCF_004348735.1 Actinomadura sp. KC06 | reverse complement strand
CCTCGAAGGGCGGGGAGCCGAGCAGCGCGTCGAGCTCGTCCAGCAGCGCGACGTCCTGGTAGCTGAGCGGCGCGTCCCCGCCCTTCGAGGAGGCAGCGCCCTTCGAGGAGGCGGCGCCCTTCCAGGAGGCGGCGAGCGCGTCGAGGTCGGCGCGGCCGAGGTCGCGTCCGGCGGCGCGGCGCAGCCGGGCCGGGTCGCCGAGCGAGCGCAGCACGTCCAGCGGGCGGCGGATCGGCCACCACGCGACGAGGAAGTCGGTGAACGCGCGCTGCTCCCGGACGCGCGTCTCGAACTGGGCGCGCTTCGGGTCGCCCTGCCCGGACGAGCCGCCCTGCCGTGGCGAATCGCCGTTCTCGCGGCCGCGTCCGGGCGTCTGGTCGTGCGGGTCGTCGAGCGCGGCGAGGCCGTCCGCGGCCAGGATCGCGTTCCACAGCCCCGCTTCGGCGCCCTCCGCCGACTCGGCCGCCTCCTGGCCGCCGATATCGGTGAACCTCTCCCAGAGGGCGTCCAGGAGGAGTTCGGCGGCGCGGCCCCGGGCGGCGTTGACGCTGCCGCGGCTGCGCCGGTGGACCTCGTTCCTGATCCGGTCGAGCCGGGCCCGGTCGAGCGCCACGACGACGCCCTTGAACACCACGCGCAGCTCGTCCGGGGCGCCGGGCGCGTGGTCGGTCACGGCGCGGCGCAGCACGGCCGCCATCTCGTCCGCGCCCTTGAGCCGGGCGAGCCGCGGCGTGTCGTGGACGGTCGCGGTCACGCCGTCCACCAGGTCGCCGAGCGAGCGCAGCGTCGCCGAGCCCTCGCCGAGCGACGGCAGCACCCGCTCGATGTACGCGGTGAACCTGCGGTTCGGCCCGACGACCAGCACGCCGCGGGAGCCGAACCGGCGGCGGTGCCGGAACAGCAGGTACGCGACGCGGTGCAGCGCGACCGCCGTCTTGCCGGTGCCGGGGGCGCCGCGGACGAGGATCGTCCCGTCGGCGGGCGCGCGGATCACCTCGTCCTGCTCCCGCTGGATCGTCGCGACGATGTCGCGCATCGCGCCCTCGCGGGTGCGGGCCAGCGAGGCGAGGAACGCGCCGTCGCCGACGACCGTCATGCCGTCCGCCGCGTCCGGGTCGAGCAGGTCGTCCTCAAGGTCGACGACCGTGTGCCCGCGCGAGTGCAGCACGCGCCGCCGGACGACGCCGCGCGGGTCCTCGGGGGTGGCGCGGTAGAAGTCCTCGGCGGCGGGCGCCCGCCAGTCGATCACCAGGGAGTCGTGCTCGCTGGTCCGGACGCCGATGCGCCCGACGTAGCGCACCTCGTCGGAGGCGAGGTCGAGGCGCCCGAACACCAGGCCGTCGTCGGCGATGTCCAGCGCCTGGGCGCGCAGCGCCGCCTGGTGGACCATCGCGTCCCGGTCCACCAGCGAGCCCTTGGTGCCGGCGAGCGACTGCCGGTAGCCCTCGCGGATCATGGCCTGGGCGTCCGCGCGCATCTCCTCCAGCCGCGCGTACGCGACGTCCACATAGCGCTGCTCGGCAGCGATCTCCTGATCCTTGACCGTGCCGCCGGAACCAGTCGAAAGCCCGGTGACCTGGGACGACATGCAGGCTGCTCCTCGCACGTGTGTCACGCCGGGGACGTCCCCCGGCACCCCGAAGGGTCGAAGGAAACAGCCTATTCGGTGTTCATCGCCGTGCGATCTCGGCGGCCTCGAAGACCATCCGCATGTGCGCGGCCGTGCCGCTGCTCAGCGCCCGTGCGCGGTCGAGGCCCAGACCCCGCAATTCCTCCGCCACCGGATGGTCGCCGAGCACGACCCTCGCCCCGCCCGGACGGAACCGCACGCCGGACGGCGCGACCGTCCACGGGATACGGCGCGTGACGCCGTCCATGCACGTGTAGGCGTCGAGGCTTGGGGCCTGGTTCCTGATCGGGATCGGCGTTCCGGGACGTACGGCCAGCTCGATCGCGGTGCGGCCGTCGAAGCGGACCGCGCAGCGCTTGACGCGTCCGTCCAGGTGCATGGGAATGTCGGCGAGTTCTTTCGGGAAGCCCCAGATCGTCCGGCCCGCTTCGAGGGTGAACTCCTGGTCGACCGGGAGCCAGTGGATGAACGCCCCGGCCTCCGCCATCTCGCGGAGCCGTCCCGACATCCCCTGCGGTGCGGCCGAGCCGGGCGGGCGCACCAGGAAGGCGACGGCGAACTCGTGGTAGCGGCCCAGGTCGCCGTCCGTGTACCGGACGAACGCCAGCGAGCAGACGGCCTTGCCCGGCAGCGGCTCGGCGACGTCCAGCCCCGAGTAGGCGATCAGGGCCTGGGCGGCGCCGGCGGGGACGGCGAACATCGCGGACGCGACGGCGGCGTCGCGGATCCGGACCGGAAGCGCGACCCGTTCGCCCTGGATCGTCCAGGCGCCGGTGGCGGTGCTCACGCACCCAAGTAGAACAGGTTCTCGTTTTTCTGCCAAGGCCGGGCGAGAATCTCAAGCCTTCTCGGCGGCCGTCTTCATGCGGGCGAGGGTGGCGCGCATGCCCTCGCGGTTCAGCGCGGCGCGCCGCTCGGCGGGGACGCCCGTGAAGACCTTGCCGAGCAGCGAGGCGAACGCCGCGCCCCGGTTGTCGCGCCGCAGGTCCTCCCAGTACTCGGTGAGCCGCGTCCGGGGCGCGGACGGGTCGTCCGCGACGTCCTCGATGCGGTAGCCCCACAGCGCGACCGGCATCCCGAAGGTGGAAACGCGGAACGCGAACGCTTCGCCCGGAACCGCGACCGTCACCTGGCAGGTGGTGAACCAGACGCGCCATCCGATCCGGTTGAAGCCGACGAACTTCGTGCCCGGCGCGATCTTCCGGCCGCGGATCCAGGTGGCGAAGACCTCCGGACTCCACTCGCGCATCCGCCGCAGGTCGGCGACCGCCGCGTACACGGTCCGGGCCCCGGCCTCGACGGCCACGCTCTCCTCGACGACCCACTCCCGCTCCATGCCCCGGGATTCTTCCACCTGATGACCGTCCGGTCACATCAGGTGGGCGAAGTGACGGCGCCAGGACGCGTACCAGTCCCTGAACCAGGGTTCGGCCTCGGCCAGCGGGACGATGTAGGTGATCGTCTCGGCGTAGTAGCGGCGCTGGAAGTCGGGCGGCATCCGGTCGAGGGTCTGGACGTTGCTGGCCCGGTCGGCGAGCTTCACCAGCACCGCCTCCCGCGGCGCCTCGCCGAGACGGCGCAGGTAGGCGGCCCGCGCGGCGCGCTTCGCCTGGCGTCCGGTCCCGGCGGGCGGCGGCTTGGTGACCCAGTCGACCAGCTCGGTCACCACGGGCCCGAACTCGGCCTCCACGTCCGCGAGCGTGGCCGGGGTGTCCTCGACGACGTCGTGCAGCAGCGCGGCGGACAGGACGTCGGCATCGGTCACGCCCGGCCCGCTGACCAGCACCTCGAGCGCCTCCAGCAGGTGCTCCACGTAGGGGTCGCCGGTCGGCCGGAGCTGATCGCCGTGCCAGCGCTCCGCGGCGGCGGCGGCCTTGGCGAGAGCGTCCACGTCGATCTCGCCTCCGGAGAGGGCGGTCCGGGCCTCGTCCCAGGTTCGCCAATGGGTGAAGACCTTCACGTTCCGCTCCGTTCTGTCGCGCCGACGCCCGGCACAGGGCATGGTGGGTGTCGTCTTGCAGGCACAGTACGCGGAGGGAGGCGGCGCGGTCGTGGTCGCGAGCCGGCAGCGGCCCGGTGGCCGGCCGGAGTCCGTGGGCGGTGTCCGCGTCGCTCTCGGCCTGGTCTCCGGCGCGGTGGCGATCGCGCTGTGCGCCGTCCTCGTCGACCGGTTCGTGCTCGGCGCGGAATGGTGGCAGGTGCGGCACACCGTGACCGCCGAGCCCGCCACGCCGCAGAGCGAGACGGGCCCGCCGCCCGGCCCGCTCGCGGTGAGCTGGGAGCAGACGACGCGCACGCACCACGGGTCGGTCGCCGGGCACGACGGCGTCGCCTACGCGGTCGCGCAGGGCCAGGTCGTGACGGCGTCCGGGCGCGGTCTCGACGTCCGGGACGCGCGGACCGGCGCGCCCCGCTGGAGCTACCGCCGCTCCGGCTGGACGCTGCTCGGCTGGGCGTCCACCCGGTCCCGGCTGGTCGCCCACTTCCAGCGGGACGGCGACCGCACCGACCGGCTGATGGTCGCGTTCGACGCGCTGTCGGGCGGGCTGCTGTGGCGCCGTGAGGGCGAGCGTCCGGCGGCGGTGTCCCGGACGACGCTGCGCTGGCCCGCGGGCTCGGACGTGCTGCTCGCCACCGACGAGCACCGCCGGACGCTGTTCGGGGTCTCGGCGGTGTCCGGCAACCGGGTGTGGCGGCTGCCGCTGCCGCGCGGCTGCCGGCTGTTCGAGGGCGGCGCGCGGCCGTCCGACGGCCGGGAGACCCTCGCGGCGCTGGCCCTGGAATGCGCGGGCGGCGAACGCCACAGCCGGCTCCTCGCGGTCGAGCCGGGGAAGGGCTCCGTCCGCTGGAACCGGCCGCTGGGCTCCCCGGAGTCGCCCGAGGTGTCGATGCTGGACGGGGTGACGCTGGCGTCCGACGGCACTGCCCTGCGCGCGTTCGACGACCGCGGCCGGCAGTTCGCCGAATGGAAGGGCGACAGCGTGTGCGGGGACGCGATGTGCCAGGGCGTCCTGACGGCGGGACGGCTCGTGCTCGTCTACCACCCGGACGGGGAGAA
Source organism: Actinomadura sp. KC06 (assembly GCF_004348735.1). Taxonomy (GTDB): domain Bacteria; phylum Actinomycetota; class Actinomycetes; order Streptosporangiales; family Streptosporangiaceae; genus Spirillospora. The sequence continues at coordinate 10,863 of NZ_SMKT01000183.1, read as the reverse complement.
GCGCGGCGTGACCCGGATGGAGGCGCGGCGCGTCCCGTCCGGGAAGGTCGAATGGGAGCGGGACGTGCCCGCGTACGCGGCGCTCGCGCAGGCGGGCGGCCGCGTGTTCGCGCTGCGCCCGCGGCTGTCGGAGCGGCTGCTGCCGGCGGGCGTCGACATCGTCGAGCCGGGCGACGGGCGCACCACGACCGCGCCCGCGCCGTTCGCGCTGAACACCGACCTGCCGGGCGCGCGGCCGTGGCTGGCGGCGGCGGGCGGGCTGCTGTACGCGGGCGTGCCGCAGGCCGCGCCACGCCCGGACGGCGCCGCGCGGCTGGTCGCGCTCCGCGGCGGGCTCACCGGCGCCGGACCGGCCGAGCTGGACGGCGTCCCGGCGAGCGACTGGCCGGACGCCTGCTCGCTGCTGGAGAAGGCCGACCTGGCGGCGGCGCACATGGCGGACCATGTCGCCGAGCCCGTTCGCGCCGGCGCTGGAACGGCACGACTCCCGCGCGCGGTGTCCTGCACGTACAAGCCGCCCAAGAAGGGCGACGAGCCGAAGGATCCGGAGCGGAAACGGAGGAATGCGCCCGAGCCTGAGCCGTCCGGGTCGCCGGGGTCGGTGTCGCCGTCGTCCTCGGCGTCCGCGACGCCCAGCGCGTCCGGCCCAGCTGGCACGGCGGGGCCGGACACAGGCGTGGGGAGCATCAGCGTCAGCGTCCGCTGGGTCGGCAGGTCCGACCACGCCGCCTCGCGGATGCTGGACGCCCTGCAGGCCACGCAGGCCCAGGCCCGGAAGCGGCGCGACATCCGCGCCGACGAGGCGTACGAGATCGGCCCGACCGCCGGGATGATCGCGTTGCGGGTCGCCCGGTACGTCGTGGTGGTGGAGGCGGAACGGCCCGCGGGCGCCGCGGCGCGCCTCGCCCGGTCCGTCGCGTACCGGCTGAACCAGCCGTCCTGACCGGTCAGTACTCGGGGACGGGCTTCGGACCCGGCTCCGGCTCCGATTCGGGCTCGGGCTCCGGTTCGGGTTCCGGGACGTGTGCGGGCGAGCGTCCGGCCCACGCCTCCAGCTGGGCGACGAAGCGTTCGGCGTGGACGGGCCAGTGGAACCGCGCCCGGGCGGTCCGGTAGCCGCGCTCGCCGAGGCCGGTGCGCAGGTCGGGATCGTCGCGCAGCCGCAGGACGGCCTTCGCCGCGGCCTCCGGGTCGCCGAACGGGACGACGATCCCGCAGTCGGCGGGCTCCACGATGTCCACCGCGGGCGGGTTCGGCGTGGTGATCACCGGGACGCCGCGGGCCATGTACTCCACGACCTTGGTCGGCATCGAGTGCCGGTAGTTCGGCTCGTCGTGCAGCAGCGCCAGCCCGGCCATCGCACCCTCGGCGATGCGCAGCGCCCGGTCGTTCGGGACGAACCCGTACCAGCGCAGGATCCCCTCGCGCTGCGCGGCCCGCAGCGGCTCCCGGACGTCGGCGTCCGCCGCCCCGATCAGCTCGACCAGCACGCCCTCGGCGGCCAGCGGGCGGGCCATCTCGATCATGTCGAGCGCGCCGCGCGCCCGGGACAGCTGCCCGACGTAGACGGCGCGGCGGCCGTCCGGGGCCGGGGGCCGCCGGTCGGAGACGTAGGTGGTGTTGGGGACGACGGGATGGTCCTCGCGGAACCGGGACCGGTAGCCGTCCTCGGCGAGCAGCAGCCGGTGCCGCCGCTCGCTGCGCCGCTCCAGGCGGCGGACGGCGGGCCGCAGTACCGGGCGCGCCGGGCCCGGCACCCAGCCCTTGGCGCTGAGCGCGGCGGCGGTGTCCTCGTGGACGTCCCACACGACCGTCCGGCCCCGCACCTCGCGGGGGAGGGACACCAGCAGCTCGGGGTCGTGCAGCAGGATCACGTCGGCGTACGCGGCGTGCTCGGTGAGGGCCCGGTGGGCCGCGCGCAGGGCCCGGATGCGGCGCCGTCCGGCGGCGCGCGGGACGTCCACCGGGCTGACCTCCCGCCACGGGGTCGCATTGCATGCCCGAAATGGAGCGATATATGTGACTTCATGGCCGGCGTCGAGCAGCGCGCGTATCTGCCGGTGCAGAATGCGCGCGTCCTCGGGATGGTGCACGACCGTGCAAACACAGACCCGCATTCTCACCCACTCCGCTGACGCCGGATATTCATGACCTACGGCCGATTCTTGGGCGTCGATGGAAATTGCCGATGAATTCCCGCTGTCCATGGCGTGGACGATGCCGGGCCAATCCGTCCCGTGTGTTAAGGGCCCGCGTGCCAAGGGCTCGTGGGCCATGACGCGCGCTCAGAGCAGTTCCACGGTGTCCGCCGGGGCGTTCCGCGTCCGGCCGCGCGTGTCGAACAGCAGCGGCGCGTGCCGCGTCAGCGTCGCCGCGTCGTAGGCGGCGTGGTCGGCCAGGACGATCGCCAGGTCGGCCCCCTCCAGCGCCGCGCGCAGATCGGAGCCCGCGGACGGGACGGCCGTCCCGTCGACGTCCCAGGACTCGACGAACGGGTCGTGGAACGACAGCTCCGCGCCGAGCCGGGCCAGCCGCCGCGCCACCGGACGGGCCGGAGACTCGCGCTGGTCGGCGATGTCGGCCTTGTAGGTGACGCCGAGGAGCAGGACCTTGGCGCCCTTGAGCGCCCGTCCCTCCCGGTTGAGCAGCAGCTGCGCGCGTTCCGCGACGTAGCGCGGCATCCGGTCGTTGATCTCCTGGGCCAGCTCCACGAACCGGAACGGGTAGCCCAGCGAGCGGACTTTGTACGACAGGTAGTTCGGGTCGATCGGGATGCAGTGCCCGCCGACGCCGGGGCCCGGCCGGAACGCCTGGAACCCGAACGGCTTCGTGGCCGCGCAGTCGATCGCGTCCCACAGGTCGATGCCGAGCTCGTTGCAGAACACCGCCATCTCGTTGACCAGCGCGATGTTGACGTGCCGGTAGGTGTTCTCCAGCAGCTTGGCCATCTCCGCCTCGCGGGTGCCCTTGGCCTGCACGACCTGCTCGACGAACTTGCCGTAGAACGCCGACGCCGCCGACGCGCACGCCGGGCTCAGCCCGCCGACGATCTTCGGCGTGTTGCGCACCCCGTACACCGGGTTGCCCGGGTCGATCCGCTCCGGCGAGAACGCCAGATGGAACTCCTCGCCCGCGACCAGCCCGGACGTCTCCAGGATCGGCCGGACGACCTCCTCTGTCGTGCCCGGGTAGGTGGTCGACTCCAGCACCACGAGCGTCCCCGGCTCCAGATGCCGCGAGACCGTGTCGGCCGCGCCGCGCACGGCGGTGAGGTCGGGGCCGCCCTCGGGCGACAGCGGCGTCGGCACGCAGATGACCACGGTGCGGGCGCCGTCCAGGACGTCCTCTTGCAGGCTCGGGACGAACCCGGCCTCCAGCATCTCCTCTATCTCGGCCACCGAGACGTCGTCGATGTGCGACAGCCCGGCCTTGAGCCCGGCGACCACGCGCGCGTCGCGGTCGAGACCGGCGACCCGCAGGCCGGCCCGGCAGGCCTCCCGCACGAGCGGCAGTCCCACGTAGCCGAGTCCGATGACCACCAGATCCACGCCGGTGGCTCCCTTCCAGCATCTATGTGATGGCGCCATGCGATGGCGTTCGCCTAGGTGACGGCGTATGCGGCCCGGTAGCCGTCTGCCACGGCCCGCCAGGTGCGTTCCGCACGGACCCATTCCCGGCCCGACCGCCCTATTTTGTGCCTTCTTTCGGGACTGTAAGCCAGGTCTTCCAGACAATTCGCCCATGCTTCCGGGTCTTCCGGAACTGTTAACTCCCCGGTCACCCCCGATTCCACGATTTCGCGAAGTGCCCTGACATCACTGGCAATGACGGGGATTCCCCCTGCCATCGCCTCGATGGGTTTCAGAGGCGTCACCAGCTGGCAGACCCGGTCCGCACGGCGCGGAACCGCGAACACATCGAGGATTGCGTGGTATTGGCGAACGGACTCCATCGGCACCCGGCCGGTGAACACGGCGTGAACGCCGTGGCCCGCCGCGCGCCGTTCGAGCGCCCCGCGCTCGGGCCCGTCGCCGACCAGCAGCAGCGTGATCGGCGCCTTCCGGTCGCGGAGCAGGGCGGCGGCGTCGATCAGCGTGTCGATGCCCTCGTAGCCGTAGAACGACGACGTGAGGCCGACGACCGTGGCCCCGGCCTCGATGCCGAGCCGTTCGCGCAGGTCGCCGGGGTCGGGGAGCGGTTCGAGGAACGCCTCGTCCACCCCGTTCGGCACCGTGAAGATCTTCTCCGCGGGGACGCCGCGGGACGCGATCTCCGCCCGCATGGCCTCGCCCAGCGTCACCACCGCGTCCGCCTCGGACATCCGGCGGGTCTCCAGCTCGCGCGTCAGCCGGTAGAAGTCGTCCGACTCGCTGTGGGACAGGTCGCGCGACAGCCACGAGTCCTCCAGGAAGCCGCGCACCTCGTACACGACCGGCAGCCCGTGCCGCCGGCCCGCCTCCAGCGCGACGGCCGCGTTCAGATGGTTGCTGACCGCGTGCAGGACGGCGGGACGCAGCTCCTCGACGAGGCGTCCGGCCAGGTCTGCGCCCTTCCCGACGGCCCGCAGCGGATCGGCGGGCGGCAGCCACGGCAGCAGCCGGTGGTAGGGGACGCCGTCGACGTCCACCCGCGCCCGAGCGTCACCGATGCCCTGGCTGAGCGGGTACCCGAGCCGCGTCACCACGTGCGTGTCGAACCCCATCTCCCGCTGGGCGAGCGCGAGCCGGTGCGTCCGGACGGTGTAGCCCGCGTTCGTGCACGGCAGCGCGTTCGTCACGAACTTCAGAACCCCCTTACCCTGCGCGGGCGGGCGGGACGGCGGCTCCGGTATGCGAGCGGGGGCGTGGGCGAGGAGGCGGCGCAGGTCGGACGTCTCGCGCCGCACGTCCCGCGGTTTCGGGACGATGATCGGGGAACGCCTCAGCCGGGCGCCGGCGGGCGTCCTGGCGAGCAGCCGGACGGCGAGCCGGGACGCCCGGCCGGGATCGTCACGGAGCTGCCGCCAGGCGAGTCCGAGCAGGTAGACGGGCTTTTTCAAGGGCACGGCGGGCGAGCGTAGGCAACCCCGATGAACAGAAGGGAAATTGTGTTGGGACCCATCGTGCACGTCCTCGGGGCGCGGCCGAACTTCGTCAAGGCCGCGCCGGTGATCGGCGCGCTGCGGGCCGCCGGCGCCGAGCAGGCGGTGGTCCACACCGGCCAGCACTATGACGCCCGCATGTCGGAGATCTTCTTCGACGAGCTGGGCCTGCCCGAGCCCGACGTCAACCTCGGCGTCGGCTCCGGCGGGCACGCCGAGCAGACCGCCGCGCTCATGATCGGGCTGGAGAAGGAGTTCACGAGCCGTTCACCCGCGCTCGTCATCGTGTACGGCGACGTGAACTCGACGATCGCCGCCGCACTGGTCGCGGCCAAGCTGCACATCCCGGTCGCGCATGTGGAGGCCGGGCTGCGCAGCTTCGACATGTCCATGCCGGAGGAGGTCAACCGCAGGCTCACCGACCAGCTCTCCGCGCTGTGCCTGGTCACGAGCCCGGAGGCGGTCGGCCATCTGGCGAACGAGGGCGTCCCGGTGGAGCGGGCGCACTTCGTCGGCAACCCGATGATCGACACGCTGCTGGCGAACCTCGGCTCATTCGACACCGACGCCGTGCGCGAGGCCCATGACCTGCCGGAGCGGTACGTCCTGGCGACCATGCACCGGCCCGCGAACGTGGACGCCCCCGAGACGGCGGCGGCGCTCGTCCGGCACCTGCACGGCATCGCCGACCTCGCCGACCTGGTCATCCCCGTCCACCCGCGCGGCCGGGCGAACCTGCTGGCCGCCGGGCTCGACGACCACGACGGCGTGCACGTCCTGGAGCCGCTGGGCTACATCGACTTCATCGCGGCCGTCCGGGGCGCGGCCGCGGTCGTCACGGACTCGGGCGGCCTCCAGGAGGAGACGACGATCCTCGGCGTGCCGTGCCTGACCGTCCGCCCCAACACCGAACGGCCGATCACGATCACCCACGGCACGAACCGCCTGGTGACGTTCGAGGAGCTGGTCCCCGGCGTGCGCAAGATCCTGGAGGCGGGCGGGCAGGGCGGCGACCGGCGCCCGCCGCTGTGGGACGGCGCCGCCGGCCCCCGCATCGCAGAGGTGATCATGGAGTATCTGGGTGAGTGACGACGGCAAGGCCGACGAGCGGGCCGCGAAGGCGTACGAGCAGCTGGGACGCCTGAAGTCCACGCTGCGGGAGCGCGAGGCGCGCCTCGCCGAGCTGGAGAAGCGGCTCGCGACGCTGGAGAACTCGACCGCCGTGCAGTTCGGGCGGATCGTCGCCAACGCGGCGCGGAACCCGAAGCGCGGCAGGCGGCTCCCCAAGGAGCTGTACCAGCTGTGGCGCAAGCGGCACGCCCCGGTCTCGGCGTCCGGATCGTCGGCCGGCGGCGGCGTCCAGCCCGAGCGCGTCGACCGTCCCGAGGACCGCCTGCTGGTCGCCGGCCCCTGCGACACGGTGATCGTCGCCGGGGTGTTCGGTCCGGGCACGGCGGAGCTGCTCGGCGAGCACGCCGAGATCGTCCCGCTGTACCCGCACGACGCCGCGACCGTCCTGCGGTCGGCCGACGTGGACGTGGTCGTCGTGGACGCTGCGGCCGGCGAACCCGGCGGCCCCTGGGCCTACCTGGGCGTCCCCGGCATGTACGACAGGGATCTCGCGCTGCACGAGCTCCGCCGGATCGCCGCCGCCCGCGCGCTGCCGCTCGTCCTGTACGGCGAGGCGCCGCCCGCCACCCTGGCCTCCCTGACCTGGGACGCCAGGCTCCCGGACGCCGCGACCGCTCCCGGCCGGCTCACCGAACTCATGGAACCGGCTTGAAAGGAAGAACTTTGCGACCACGCGCCCTCGTCTACGGCGACGTCGATCTGAACATGATCGACGGCTCGGCGATCTGGGCCCAGGGCATGGTCCAAGCCCTCGCCCGCGCCGGCTGCGAGGTGACCCTGGTCCTCAAGGCCCCCGTCCGGACCGGACGCCTCGTCGACCCGCTCCGCGCCCTGCCGGGCGTCACCGTCCGCAGCCCGCACGCCGAGGGCCTGTTCGACGGGTCCCGCGGCATGTCCGCGAAGGACGCGGCCCAGGTCCTCGACCGCGTCGACGCCGAGAACCCGCACGACCTCGTCGTCGTGCGCGGCCGCCGCCTCGCGGCCAAGCTCTCCGCGGGCTCGCTGGCCGGACGGCTCTGGACGTACCTCACCGACGTCCCGCAGTCCGCGGCCGAGTTCGACACGGCGGCCAAGGCAGAGCTGCGCCGGATCGCGGACGCCTCCCGCGTCCTGCTCTGCCAGACCGAGGAGCTGCGCGGCTTCCTGGAGAGCGCCGTGCCCGCCACCGCCGGGAAGAGCGTGCTGTTCCCGCCGGTCGTCGTCCTCCCGGACGGCCTGGAGCCCCGCCCGCAGGGCGCGCCCGACGGCCGCGAGCTCCGCCTCGTCTACACGGGCAAGTTCGCGCCGCGCTGGAACACCTACGAGATGACCTCGCTGCCGCGCCTCCTCTCGATCCGGGGCGTGGACGCCGAGCTCCACATGGTCGGTGACAAGATCCACGACGACCCGGCCGACCCCGCGTTCGCGACCCGGATGCGGACCGCGCTGGAGTCGGGCGATGGCGTCGTCTGGCACGGCGGCCACCCTCGGGCCGAGGCGATGCGGCTGACGGCCGCCTGCGACGTGGGCCTTTCCTGGCGGCATCCGGACATGGACGCGAGCCTCGAACTGTCCACGAAGGTGCTGGAATGCGGCACGCTGGGCGTCCCGGTCGTCCTGAACCGCACCCCCATGCACGAACGCCTCCTCGGCGCCGACTACCCGCTCTTCGCCGCCACCGAGGACGACGTCCTCGACGCGCTGACCCTCATCGGCAAGAACCCCGACGTCTTCGCCCTCGCCGTGGACCGCTGCCGCGCCGCCGCCGCGGACTTCACGCTGGACGCCGCCGCCGAACGCCTCCGCACCTACCTGGCGCAAGCCTTCCCGGAGCCATCCGAAAAGGTCCTCGCGGTAAAAGAGCGCCGCCTCCGCATCGGCGTGGCGAGCCATGACCTCAAATTCTTCACCCGCCTCCTCGACTATCTGCGCTCCCGTCCGGACATGGAAATCCGCGTCGACCACTGGTCGGCGCTGAAAGCCCACGACGAGAAGCGCAGCCAGGACCTCATCGACTGGGCGGACGTCATCATCTGCGAATGGTGCGGCCCCAACGCACTCTGGTACGCCGATCGCAAACGTCCGGACCAGCGGCTGGTCGTCCGCCTGCACCGCTTCGAGTTGTACGCGGCCTGGCCGAAGAAGCTGAACATCGGCGCCGTGGACGAGGTCATCTGCGTCAGCCCCCACTACAGCGACCTCACCCGCGAGATCACCGGCTGGCCCGCGGACAAGGTCGTCACCGTCCCCAACTGGGTGGACGTCGACCAGCTCGACCGCCCCAAGCTCCAGGGCGCCGAACACCACCTCGGCATGATCGGCATCGCGCCGTCCCGCAAACGCCTCGACCTGGCCCTGGACATCGTCGAGCAGCTCCGCCGGGACGACCCGCGTTTCACCCTCTTCGTCAAATCCAAGCTCCCCTGGGAGTACTGGTGGATCTGGCAAAAGGACGACGAACGCGAACACTACGAGAAGCTCTTCCGCCGCATCCGCCGCTCAAAACACCTTTCCGGCGGCGTGGTCTTCGACTCCTACGGCCGCGACGTAGCGTCCTGGCTACGCCGCATCGGCTTCGTCCTCTCAACGAGCGACGACGAAAGCTTCCACCTGGCCCCCGCCGAAGGAATGGCATCCGGCGCGATCCCCGCCCTGCTCCCATGGCCCGGCTCCGATACCATCTACGATCGCCGCTGGATCCACGAAACTCCGCAGGACATGGCCGCCTCGATAGCCGCAACGGTCTCCGAGGGCCGCTGGGAAGCCGAAGCAGAACTGGCCCGCACCCAAGTCAGAGAAGCCTATTCCCTGACGAAAGTCTGCAACCAGTGGACCGACGTCCTAGCCCAGTAGGCACCCGTTATTCACAAACCACCCCGTCCCCATCCCGATCCTGATACCACCCGTATTCCGGATCGCCCACGCGGTAAGGCCCGTAACCGGCCCCCTTGGCCGCCGCACACGTCGAGAACCGAGGATCCGTCCGAGGCGCCGGCCGAGCCGTCTTCCGCGGCTTGGGCTGGGGCTTCGGCACGGCACTCCGCGTCCGCCGCGGACTGGGCGTAGCAACCGGCGCGCTCGTCGTAGCCTCGACGGGCCGCACGGTCGTCGTCTCCGTCACGGTCACTGTAGGCGCGACCGAGGACGAGGCCGCGACGGGTTGTGCGGCCTCCGAGCTGGCGATTACTGCGCCCGCGACGCCGCCGATCAGCAGGAAGCCGAGGGCGATCACCAAGATGCCGCCTGTGGGTATGCGGTGCTCGGGCCGCGGGGGCGTGCGCTGCGGAGGTGGTGGCGGTGGATACATGAGGCTCCCGTCGTCGGCTGGTCAGGCCACGGCGGAGGGCGTGAGTGGGACGGCCCGCGTGAGGGAGCCGTTCACCTACTGTCACGATCCGGCCACGGGCGCTATGTGGGACGGGGCGCCGCCGCGAACGGCGGCAGCACGAACCAGCCGGGCACCGCCCGGCGGAGCGACTCGGGCCCCCGCACCGTCACCTCTCCCGACCGCAGCGCGTGCTCCCACCGCAGGTCGCCGCGCCAGATCCGGACCATGTTCCGCAGGTCGCCGGTGACCGTCACGGACACCTCGAAGCCGGGATCGACATCGCAGACGTCCGCGTCGCCGGCCCCGAGCACGAGCCACCAATGGCGCTCGCGCACGGGAACGTCCGGGAAGCCGAACAGGACGACCGTCCGCCCATCGGGCACGGCGGCGTGATCGATCCTGCGCCGCATGTCCCACAGGAGCAGCTTCGGGTCGAGGTCGTGATCTCCCAGCTCCCCGATCCACCGGATGCCCCAGACGGCCAGCGCCTCGACCACCGGCCGCAGTTCCTCGCCGGCCGGAGTCAGGACGTACCGGTCGCCGTCCGCCCCCTTGGTCACGATGCCCGCCCGCACAAGCTGGCTCAGCCGCTTCGACAGCAGCGTGGGCGACATGCGCGGCACCCCGCGCCGCACCTCGTTGAACCGCTCGCTGCCGGACATCAGCTCACGGACGATCAGCAGCGTCCAGCGTTCGTCGAGCAGTTCCATCGCCTTGGCGACTGGGCAGAACTGGTAATAGGAGGCCCCCATCGCCGCAGGCTACGCCTCCGCCGCGCTCCGGTACAGATCCTGTACTGGAGACGCACCGAGCCGCTCCATAGCGTGGCCACCACGAACATGAGGGGAGCAGTCATGGGGGAAATGAACGACAAGGTCAAGGCCGGCCACCGCAAGACGTGGGCGCTCGGCGACTATCCGGCGCTGGCCGCCGACGTCATCCCGGAACTCGGCCGGGTGATCGTCCAGGCGTCCGGGGTGAAACCGGGCGACCGCGTCCTGGACATCGCCGCCGGCTCCGGCAACGCCGCGATCAACGCCGCGCTGACCGGCGCGGACGTCGTCGCGAGCGACCTGACACCCGAGCTTCTGGAAGCCGGGCGCAAGGAGGCGGCACGCCGCGGCGCGCACCTGGAATGGCGTGAGGCCGACGCGGAGGCGCTCCCGTTCGGCGACGGCGAATTCGACGTCGTCCTGTCCTGCGTGGGCATCATGTTCGCCCCGCACCACCAGGCCGCCGCGGACGAGCTGCTGCGCGTCTGCCGTCCGGGCGGCACGATCGGCCTGCTCAACTGGACGCCGGAGGGCTTCATCGGCCAGATGTTCGCCACCATGCGCCCCTACGC
>NZ_SMKT01000182.1 GCF_004348735.1 Actinomadura sp. KC06 | reverse complement strand
GGGGGGCGGAGCCCCCCACATCGGGGGTCCGGGGGTCGCCCCCCGGGCAAACACGACGAAGGAGTGGCGGCCCGCGCTCTCCGCGGGCACACCACTCCCAACTCGTTCGTGGAGCTATGGGGATTCGAACCCCAGACCTCCTCCATGCCATGGAGGCGCGCTACCAACTGCGCCATAGCCCCGCCGCTGCGTGGACGTTCATCCCGCAGCGCTCAGCCAGTGTATCGGACGGGGCGGGCGTGGCTCGAATCGTTTGCGGGTCAGGTTCCGGCGTCGGGGCGGTCGTCGCTGAGGACGGGTTCGGGAAGGGTGCCGGCGTTGTGCTCGGCGAGGCGCCAGCCGCCGTCGCGCATCTCGGTGACGACGGACCAGCAGCAGTTGGACAGGCCGCCGAGGCGTTCCCAGGTCTCTTCGGGGAGGCGGAGGAGGTGGGACATGCCGAGGCGGAGCGCGGCGCCGTGGGAGGCGACGACGAGCTGCCCGGTGGGCGGGAGGTCGTCGAGGGCGCGTTCGAGGGCGGCGCCGACGCGTTTGGCGACCTGGGCGCTGGTCTCGCCGCCGGGCGGCTGCCAGGCGGCGTGCTCGGCCGGGTACCGTTCGCGGATCTCGCGGTTGGTCAGGCCCTCCCAGGCGCCGCCGTCGCGTTCGATGAGGTCCTTGTCGTAGCGGACGGGGAGTCCGGTGATGTCGGCGAGGGCCTGGGCGGTGTCGGCGGCGCGGCGGAGCGGGGACGCCAGGAGCGCGGTGGGCTGGAGCCCGGCGAGGAGGGCGGCCGCCCGGCGGGCCTGCTGGAGCCCGGTGTCGTCGAGCGGGACGTCCGTCTTGCCCTGGAAGCGGTGTTCGACGTTCCAGGCCGTCTGGCCGTGCCTCCAGAGCACGAGCCGCCGCTTCCCCGGCCGGCGGGTGGGGCGGGCGTCACTCACTCGCGCTCCCGACGGTCCTGGAGCGGTGGTTCTGGTGGGCGGTGACGTGTTCCGGCAGTTCGATGAGGGGGCAGTCTTTCCAGAGCCGTTCGAGGGCGTAGAACATGCGGTCTTCCTCGTGCTGGATGTGCACGATGATGTCCGCGTAGTCCAGCAGCACCCAGCGGCCCTCGCGTTCGCCTTCGCGGCGGACGGGCTTGGCGCCGGCGTCCTCGCGGAGGCGTTTCTCGACTTCGTCGACGATGGCCCGGACCTGGCGGTCGCTGGGTGCGGAGCAGAGCACGAACGCGTCGGTGATGACGAGCTGCTCGCTCACGTCGTAGGCAAGAATGTCGTCGGCCAGCTTGTCGCCCGCCGCCTCGGCGGCGATCCGGACGAGCTGCGCCGCCCTCTCGGATGCGGTCACGATGCGCTCGCGATCCTCCCTGTAGGGGTCGTATCCGGTACCACCTTCTCACGGGCGGCGGACAACGGTCCCCTATGTCGCTGTTCGACCGCAATGCTCATGCGGCCCTTCCCCTACCAGGGTATGTCCCGGGCCCGGACGCCCGTTTCGCGTGTCGCCGGGGGGCCGCGAATCCCGCGCGGGCGGGGGCTAGGCGCGGTACAGGTCGCGCTTGTTGATGTACTGGACGATCCCGTCCGGGACGAGGTACCAGATGGGCTCGCCGGAGTGGACGCGGTCGCGGCACTCGGTCGAGGAGATCGACAGGGCCGGGACCTCCATGAGGGAGACCCGCCCGTTGGGCAGTCCGGGGTCGGCGAGCCGGTGGCCGGGACGGGTGACGCCGATGAAGTGCGCGAGTTCGAAAAGCTCCTCGGTGTCGTGCCAGGTCAGCATCTTCTCCAGCGCGTCGGCGCCGGTGATGAAGAACAGGTCGGCGTCGGGGCCCTGGATCCGCCGCATGTCGCGGAGCGTGTCGACGGTGTAGGTGGGCCGGGGCCGGTCGATGTCGACGCGGCTGACGGAGAAGCGCGGGTTGGACGCGGTGGCGATCACGGCCATGAGGTAGCGGTCCTCGGCGGCGGCGACCTTGCGTCCCTCCTTGTGGGACGAGATGCCGGTGGGCACGAACACGACCTCGTCCAGGGAGAAGAAGTGCGCGACCTCGCTCGCGGCCACGAGGTGCCCGTGGTGGATCGGGTCGAACGTGCCGCCCATGATCCCCAGCCGCCGCTTTTGCGTCATGACGACGAGAATAGCCAGCGGGCCCGGCGCCCGGAACGGCCGGGCCCCGGGGCTCAGGACAGGCCGGGGAGGGGCGCGGCCCCGTCCTCCCAGGTCACGACGCGGACGGCCTTGCCGACCTCGACCCTCGGCACGGTGCCGCCCGGCAGCACGAACACCTCGGCGGTCAGCCCGAGCGTCTCGTGCAGGGTTCGGACGAGCTCGTCCCGGGGGTTCCCCGAGAGGGCCTCGCAGGCGACGAGGAGGCGGACGGCCGGGCTGCGCCGGTCCACGACGAGCTGGTAGTGCGGCCGGACGAGCCCGGACCCGAGCAGGACCCGCTCGACCTCGCTGGGGTAAACGTTGACGCCCCGGACGACGAGCATGTCGTCGGCGCGTCCGAGGACCTTGCTCATCCGGACGAGCGTCCGGCCGCAGGGGCATTCGCCGCGGGTCAGGGACGCGATGTCGCCGGTGCGGTACCGCAGCAGCGGCAGCGCCTGCTTCGTCGGGGTGGTGAACACCAGCTCGCCGGGCGTGCCGTCCTTGGCGGGCTCGCCGCTGGACGGGTCGACGGCCTCGACGATGAAGTGGTCCTCGTTGACGTGCAGGCCGTCCTGTTCGAGGCATTCGGTGGCGACGCCGGGGCCGATGACCTCGGAGAGCCCGTAGATGTCCATCGCCTTGATCGGCAGGACGCGCTCGATGGCGGTGCGCAGCTCCTCCGACCAGGGCTCGGCGCCGAAGAGGCCCGCCTTGAGCGCGTGCGGTTCAACGCCGGCGTCCGCGAGCGCCTCGCCGAGCCGGAGCGCGTAGGCGGGGGTGCAGGTCAGGACGTCGGCCTGGAGGTCGGCGAGCATCCGGACCTGCCGGTCGGTCATGCCGCCCGACATCGGCACGACGGTCGCGCCGAGCGCCACGGCGCCCTGGTGGATGCCGATCCCGCCGGTGAACAGGCCGTAGCCGTAGGCGTTGTGGACGATGCTCCCCGGCGCCGCCCCCGCGCACGACAGCGAGCGCGCGCACATCGCCGCCCACAGGTCGAGGTCGGCCTTGGTGTAGGCGACGAGGGTGGGGCGTCCGCGCGTCCCGCTGGAGCCGTGCACGGCGGCGACCTGGTCGCGCGGGACGGCCAGCATCCCGAACGGGTAGGTGTCCCAGAGGTCCTGCTTGGTGGTGAACGGGAGGTTCCGCAGCCCGGCGAGGGTGACGTCCGAGCCGCCGCCGACGCCGGCCTCCTTCAGCCGCCGGCCCTGGACGCCGTCCGCCGCGAGAAGCCGGTCGACCAGCCCCCACAGACGGTGCCGCTGCAGCGCGGCGCGCTCGTCGAGGGACATCGCCTCGGCTTTCGGGTCGAACATGGATCGCCTCCCGGGCGCGGCCGGAGCCGGTCGAGGGATCCACGGCGGGGAACCCTGCGACACGGTGGTTCGTCGGAACTACCATGCCAGACATGACGGAGAACACACCGGATCGAGCACGGACGCGGTTCCCGGGGATCAGTTCCCGGGCCTACGAACACCCGGCGGACCGATCGGCGCTCGTGGCGCTGCGCTCGCTGTCCGGGTTCGACGTCGTCCTGCGCAAGCTGTCGGGGCTGATCAACGAGCGGTCCCTGCGGCTGATGTTCCTCGGCGGGACGGTACGCGTCGGCGAAGATCAGTTCCGCAACATCTATGACATGGTCCGCGACGCCTCGTACGTCCTGGACATGCCGGAGGTACCCGAGCTGTACGTCCGGCAGGACCCGACGCCCAACGCGATGGCGCTCGGCTCCGACCACCCGTTCATCGTGCTGAACACCGGGCTGATCGACCTGCTGGACGACGAGGAGCTGCGGTTCGTCGTCGGGCACGAGGTCGGGCACATCCTGTCCGGGCACGCGGTGTACCAGACGATGATGCAGATCCTGCTGCAGCTCGGGTCGCGGCTGGCGTGGCTGCCGCTCGGCAACATGGGCATCGCGGCGATCATCATCGGGCTGCGGGAGTGGTTCCGGAAGGCGGAGCTGTCGTCCGACCGTGCGGGCCTGCTCGTCGGGCAGGACCTCGACGCCGCGAAGCGCGTGATGATGAAGCTGGCCGGTGGGACGCGGCTCGGCGAGATGAGCAGCGAGGCGTTCCTGGAGCAGGCCCGCGAGTACGACGCGGCCGGCGACGTCCGGGACGGGCTGCTGAAGTTCCTGAACCTGCTCGGGCAGTCGCACCCGTTCGCGGTGATCCGGTTCGCGGAGATCGACCGGTGGGCGCGCAGCGGCGAGTACGAGCGGATCCTCGCCGGCGACTACCCGCGCCGCGACGACGACGGCCGCGCGTCGGTCACCGACGAGATCAGGGAGGCGGCCAAGTCGTACCGGGAGTCGTGGGAGCGGACGGCCGACCCGTTCGTGGGCAAGGTGCGCGACATGGCGGACGCGGCGGCCGGTGCGGCCGGCGGCCTGTTCGACCGTTTCGCCCGCCGCGACAACGGCCCGACCGACAGCAACTAGCCGGAGCCACGGCAACGGGGAGAGCGACCACCAGGCCGCCGCGACACGGACGCGGCGGCCTTTCTCATGCTCGTCCCGGGCGTTAGAACGGGGCGGGGAGGAGGAGTTCGACGTTGCGGTCGTCGACGTCGCCGCGGCGGTTCTCCTCCCGGTCCTGCCAGTCGTTGCCCGCCAGCTCGCGGGACAGCGACGCCAGCCGGACGGGGTCGGCGAGGTTCCCGCCGTAGGACGCGGGCGCGGCCGAGTCCAGGATCGTCGCGAAGATCGACAGGGTGCCGTCGCCGTTGTCGGCGAGTTCGAGGATGCGGCTCTGCTGCGGGAAGTCGATGTGCGCGGCCGTGTTCACCTCCCAGAACCCTCCCCCGCTCTTGCGGGCGTGCGGGATCACGCGGTTGCGGTGCGTGTGGCCGTTCACCCACAGGATCACGTTCGGGTAGCGCAGCAGGAGCGCCAGGACCTCGTCGCCCAGGACGCGGGCACCGCCGAGAGCGTTGTCCAGCGAGGCGATCGGGTGGTGGCTGAACAGGACGAACAGCCGGTCCCTCACCCTCTGCTCGACGACGGAGCCGTCCGGGGCGTAGTAGTGGCTGCTTCCGGCCTGCAGCTGGGATTCCAGCCAGGCGAACTGCTCCTTGTCGAGCGAGCCCTCGGGCAGGCCGTTCGGGTTGACGGTGTCGAGGACGAGCCCGCGGACCTGGCCCCTGCCGAACGCGTAGTAGGCCGTCCCCTCGCGGAGGTTGCCCAGGGTGAAGCCGTGGCCGCGCAGGGACGCGGCCGTCTTGAAGTGCTCGGCGACGACCTCACGGCGCGACAGCATGCGGCGGTCCGGGTCGGGCGTCACGCGGCGGAACAGGCCGCCGGCGTCGCCGTGCTCGCGGATGAGGCGCAGGAGGGCCTCGGCGTCGCCCTCGGCCAGGATGCGGGCGAGGAGCTGGGCTTGGGCGTCGTCCGCCGGGACGCCGACCTTGACGGCGCCGGTGGCGAGGCCCGAGATGAGCGGGTTGACCGGCAGGTTCCCCTGGACGAGGCCGTCGTGGTTGCCGAACACGGCGAGCCACGGCGCGTCCAGGCCGGTCGCCTGGAACGGCCTGCGCGCGGCGTCGATCAGGCCTTCCACGCGCGGGAATCCGAATCTGGCGATCGGGACGTCGGCGTCCGCGCCGGGCGGCGGGCCTTCGGGATGCCAGAACGCGCGGTCGTAGGACGTCCAGTCCATGACGCCCTCGTACCGGTCGGGGTCGCCGGAGTCGGGGCGGACGCGGCGGCCGTCCAGCAGGTCGATGATCCAGCGGACCTCGTTGTACTGGACGTTGTCGGCCGCGTCGCCGGTGTTGATGGCGAACGCGAGCGGCAGCCCCGTCGCGGGGCCCCGCCCGACGCGGTTCATCGCCCGGACCATCGCCTCGGCGACCTGCGTGGACAGGATCTCCTGCGGCCGGTACGCGCTCTGCACGGGCAGGGCCATGACGTCCTTGAAGCGGTCGAGCAGCTCGACCCGCGCCGGGGACTGGGCGTCGATGACGTGCACGTCGGTGAGCTGCCCGAACGCCAGGACGGGCCGTCGCCTCAGGGCGCGCCGCGCGGACGCGGCGCCGCCGAGATCGCGGCGCAGGAGGTGCGGCTCGCCCGGCCCGGTGATCACGGGACGGTAGCCGCCGGCGCCCGCCGATCCGAGCAGGTACGTCCGGGCGAGGGTGGTGCCGGCGGCGGGGCCGCGGAGCGCCGGGGCGGCCCCCGGGACGGCGGTCGCGGGGCGCGAGGGGAACGCGACGAGTCCGGTGGAGGCCAGCCCCGCGCCGAGGGCCGCCCCCTTCAAGACGCGGCGGCGAGTGTACTCACGGGTCACAATCGTGAATCACACCACGCCCCGCAACGTGACATCAATAGTCAAAATGTCACAACTTACCCGGGTGCTCAGCCGCGCAGATGGCCCTCGCCGGTCACCACGTACTTCGTGGACGTCAGCTCCGGGAGCCCCATCGGGCCGCGCGCGTGCAGCTTCTGCGTCGAGATGCCGATCTCCGCGCCGAAGCCGAACTCCTCGCCGTCGGTGAAGCGCGTCGAGGCGTTCACCATCACCGCGGCCGAGTCGACCAGGGCGACGAACCGCTTCGCGGCGGGCTGCGACGTCGTGACGATCGCCTCGGTGTGGCCGGAGCCGTACTCGCGGATGTGCGCGACGGCGTCCTCCAGCGAGTCGACGACGCGGGCCGCGATGTCGAGGGACAGGTACTCGGCGCGCCAGTCGTCCTCGGACGCCGCCACGACGTCGTCGCCGTACGACCGGATGCGGTCATCGCCGTGGACCGTGACACCGGCGCCCCGCAGCGCCTCAAGCGCGCGCGGGACGAACGCGTCGGCGACGCCGGCGTGCACCAGGAACGTCTCCGCCGCGTTGCAAACCGACGGACGCTGCGTCTTCGCGTTCAGCAGGATCTCGACGGCCATGTCCACGTCGGCGGCGGCGTCCACGTACACCGCGCAGTTCCCGACGCCCGTCTCGATCACCGGGACCGTCGACTCCTCCACCACCGAGTTGATCAGCGAGGCGCCGCCGCGCGGGATCAGCACGTCCACCAGGCCGCGGGCCCGCATCAGATGCTTCACCGATTCGCGGGACGTGCCCGGGACGAGCTGCACCGCGTCCGCCGGGACCTCCGTCTCCGCCAGCGCGCGCTGCATCACCTCGACCAGCGCCGTGTTCGAGTCGAACGCCGACGACGAGCCGCGCAGCAGCGCCGCGTTCCCGCTCTTCAGGCACAGCGCGGCGGCGTCCACGGTCACGTTCGGACGGCCCTCGTAGATCATCCCGACGACGCCGAGCGGCACCCGCACCTGCCGCAGCTCAAGACCGTTCGGCAGGACGCTTCCGCGCACCGACTCTCCCACCGGGTCCGGCAGCGCGGCGACCTTCCGGACGGCGTCGGCGATCGCGGCGATCCGCTCCTCCGACAGGCTCAGCCGGTCGATCATGTACTCGGACGTGCCGTTCTCCCTGGCCCGCGCCACATCGGCCGCGTTCG
This sequence comes from Actinomadura sp. KC06, assembly GCF_004348735.1. Taxonomy (GTDB): domain Bacteria; phylum Actinomycetota; class Actinomycetes; order Streptosporangiales; family Streptosporangiaceae; genus Spirillospora. The sequence goes on along the minus strand of NZ_SMKT01000182.1, from coordinate 8,076 downwards.
CCTTGACGATCTCCGGCGCGGCGGCGACAAGGGCGTCCGCGATCCGGTGCAGCGCCGCGTCCTTCGCCGCCCGCGGCAGCGGGGCCAGCCCGGCCGCGGACTCCCGGGCGCGCCGCGCCACCCGCACGAACTCGTCGGCCTCGCTCATTACAGGTCCCTCCGGAAACTAGTCGTTCTGGGGGTCGGCCCCCGGGCCCCCGGCCACGAGCACCACAAGGTGATCGCGGTGGATTATCTCGCGTTCGTACTCCGCGCCCAGCTCCCTGGCCAGCCACCGCGTCGAGCGCCCCATCAGGTCGGGGATCTCGGACGCGTCGTAGTTCACCAGCCCGCGCGCCACGACCCGGCCCGCGGTGTCGCACAGGTCGACGGGGTCGCCCGCCGCGAAGTCGCCGGACACGCCCGTCACCCCGGCCGGGAGCAGCGACTTGCGCCGCCGCACGACCGCGTCGACCGCGCCCGGGTCGAGCGTGACCCGTCCCTGCCCGGTGGTGGCGTGGGCGAGCCACAGGTTCCGGGTCGACATGCGGCGGCCGTCCGCCGGGTGGAACAGCGTCCCGACCCCGTCGCCGGCGAGCGCGTGCGCGGCGGACGCGGCGTTCGTCAGCACGACCGGGATGCCCGCGATCCTGGCCGCCTCGACCTTGGTGACCATGCCGCCGGTGCCGACGCGTCCGGACCGGCCGAGCTTGACGTCCTTCAGGTCGTCCGGGCCGTGCACGTCGGCGATGCGGCGGGCGCCGGGGCGGCGCGGGTCCCCGGTGTAGAGGGCGTCGACGTCCGACAGCAGGACCAGCGCGTCCGCGCGGATCAGGTGCGCGACCAGCGCGGCGAGCCGGTCGTTGTCGCCGAACCGGATCTCGTCGGTGGCGACGGTGTCGTTCTCGTTCACGATCGGCAGGATGCCGAGGGCGAGGAGCTGCGCGAGCGTGCGCTGCGCGTTGCGGTGGTGCGAGCGGCGCATCATGTCGTCGGCGGTGAGCAGCACCTGCCCGACCGTCAGCCCGTGCCGCGCGAACGACCCGGTGTACCGGGCGAACAGCAGGCCCTGGCCGACGCTCGCCGCCGCCTGCTGGGTGGCGAGGTCCCGCGGCCGCCGGGTCAGCCCCAGCGGTCCGAGCCCCGCGGCGATCGCGCCGGACGACACGAACACGATCTCGGTGCCCTCGGCGCGGCGGGCGGCGAGGACGTCCACCAGCGCGTCGATGCGTCCGGCGTCGATCGTGCCCTCCAGGGTGGTCAGCGAGGACGAGCCCGCCTTCACCACGATCCGGTGCGCCTTCGCGATCGCCTCGCGCTCGTTCACGGTGGTTCGCGCCTCGCGCTCGGTCATGGGCGGCCGCCCAGGCGGCGGTCGGTGCCGCGCGGTCCGGGGGCGACCTCGCCCGCGGGGACCTCGGGCTCCCAGTCGAAGACCACCGAGTCGTCCGGAGTGCCGATCATGACGGTGGCGCCCGCGGTCGCGCCGGCCTTGGCGAGGGCGTCCTCCACGCCGAGTCGGGCGAGCCGGTCGGCGAGGTAGCCGACGGCCTCCTCGTTGGAGAAGTCCGTCTGCCGCAGCCACCGGACGGGCTTCGCGCCGGTGATCAGGTACGTGTTGTCGCCGAGTTCCCTGACCTCGAAGTCGGTGTCGCCGCCGACCGGCTCGGGCCGGATGACGATGCGGGTCGGCTCCGCCGGCGGCAGCGACGCGCGGTACTCGCCCACCATCGCCGCCATCGCGAACGACAGCTCCCGCAGGCCCTCGCGCGTGGCCGCGGACACCTCGAACACCTTCAGGCCGCGCGCCTCGAACTCGGGGCGGACCATCTCTGCGAGGTCGCGTCCGTCCGGGACGTCGACCTTGTTCAGGACGACGATGCGGGGCCGGTCCGACAGCGGGCGGTCGCCGAGCACCCGGTCGTAGGCCTGCAGCTCGCGCTCGATGACGTCGAAGTCGCTGACGGGGTCGCGTCCGGGCTCCATGGTCGCGCAGTCGAGCACGTGCGCCAGCGTGGACGAGCGCTCGATGTGGCGCAGGAAGTCCAGGCCGAGGCCGCGGCCCTCGCTGGCGCCCTCGATCAGGCCCGGGACGTCCGCGACCGTGAACGTCGTGTCGGCCGCCTCGACCACGCCGAGGTTCGGGATCAGCGTCGTGAACGGATAGTCGGCGATCTTCGGCTTGGCGGCGGACAGCGCGGCGATCAGCGACGACTTGCCCGCGCTGGGGAAGCCGACGAGCGCGACGTCCGCGACGCTCTTCAGCTCCAGGACGACGTCGCGCGCCTCGCCCGGCTCGCCGAGCAGCGCGAACCCGGGAGCCTTGCGCTTGGCGGTCGCCAGCGCCGCGTTCCCGAGGCCGCCGTTGCCGCCGCGCGCGATCACGTACCGGGTGCCCTCGCCGACCAGGTCGGCCACGACCCTGTCGCCCTGCTTGACGACGGTGCCGTCCGGGACGGGCAGGACGACGTCGCCGCCGTCCGCGCCCGTCCGGTGGCCGCCCTGACCTGGACGGCCGTTGCCCGCCTTCTGGTGCGGGCGCCGGTGGTACTCCAGGAGGCTCGCGGCGTTCGCGTCGACGACGAGGACGACGTCGCCGCCGCGCCCGCCGTTCGCGCCGTCCGGTCCGCCGAGCGGCTTGAACTTCTCCCGGTGGATCGACGCGCAGCCGTTGCCGCCGTTGCCGGCGGCGACGTGCAGCACCACCCGGTCGACGAACTGCGCACCCGATCCCGCTCCAGCGGCCACGGTGATCTCTCCTCGATGGAAACGGCGAAGGGGCGGACCGGCACCGGTCCGCCCCTTCGTAAAAAGTCTCTTCCCAGGCGGACTACTCCGCCGGCGGGACGACGCTCACCGCGTTGCGGCCGCGGTAGCGGCGGAACTTCACCGCGCCGGCGACCAGCGCGAACAGCGTGTCGTCGCCGCCGCGCCCGACGCCCGGGCCGGGGTGGAAGTGGGTGCCGCGCTGCCGGACGATGATCTCGCCGGCGTTGACGACCTGGCCGCCGAACCGCTTCACGCCGAGGCGCTTGGCGTTGGAGTCACGGCCGTTACGGCTGGACGACGCGCCCTTCTTGTGTGCCATCTGACCGCTCCCTTACTTCCCGGCCTTGATACCGGTGATCTTGACCTCGGTGTACGGCTGACGGTGTCCCATCCGCCGCTTGTACCCGGTCTTGTTCCGGTAGTGCATGATGTTGATCTTCGGGCCCTTGACCGCGCCGAGGATCTCGCCGGTCACCTCGTAGCGCGCGAGGTCGGCCGAGCCGCTGACGACCGTGTCGCCGTCCACGACCAGCACGGCCGGGAACGTCACTGTCGAGCCGACGTCGCCGGCCAGCTTGTCGACGGTCAGCACGTCATCGACGGCGACCTTCTCCTGCCTGCCGCCTGCGCGGACAATCGCGTACACCGCGGAAACCCTTCGTCTTCGCGCGCTTCCGGACTGAACCGGTCCCACGCGTGGCTTACCCAGCCCCCGGATGGGGGCCTACCTCCGGCACGGGCCGAAGGCGGCACACCAGAGAAGACCCTGATGCTCTCTGCTTGGCCTCACCGGATCGGCGAGGTGCGCACCGAACGCCCCCGGAGGGATTCGCGGTGCAGATTCAGATGACGCGCCCATGACGCGCCGAAGTACAAGACTACCGGATGCCCCGGCTCGAACGCACCCTGACTCAGCGGCGAGCGACCCCGGCGGGCACGCACGGGATGCGCCCGCCCGCCGGTTCGGGTCGTTACTCGGCTTCCGCTTCGGCGGTCCGGGCCGCGGACGTGGTGGAGGAGCGGCGGACGCGGCGGCGGGTGACCGGCGCGCGCTCGGCTTCGTCCTTGGCCTCGTCCATGGCCTCGGCGGGAGCGGTGTCGGCCGTGGAGCCGTTCGGCTCGGGGGCGGCGGGTGCGGAGCCGTTGAGGTCCTTGCCGGACGGCTCGGTGCCGTTGGCGGCGACCGGGACGGGCTCGGCGGAGTCGAGCGCCGCCGGGGAGGTCCCGGCGCTCTCGGCCTCGGCCTCGGCCGCCTCGACGGCGGCCTGCACGGGCGACTCGTCGTCCTGCACGGCGGCCTCGTCAGCGCCCTGAGCGGAGGTCTCGTCGGCGCTCTGCGCGGGCGCCTCGTCGGCAGCCCGCACGAGCGGCTCGTCGCTGCCCTGCGCTTGCGGCGCGTCGCTGGCCTGCGCCTGCGGCTCGGCGGGGGCCTGCGCCTGCGGCTCGTCAGCGGACGGCGCGGGCGGCTCGTCGGCGTCGATCTCCGGGGGCGGGCCTGCGGGGCGCTTGGCGGGGCCCGACCTGCGCCGGCGTGCGCGCACCGGCGGCTCGGCGGGCTCGATGGGCGCCATGGGCTCGGCCGCCTCCGCGGGCACGGCGGACTCGGCCGCGGCGACCGGTTCGGCGGGCTCCGCCGGACGGGTCTCCTGCACGGCCAGCTTCTCCTCGACGGCCCGTTCGACCTCGCCCTTGCGCTTACGGCGGCGGCCGCTCTCCTTGCCCGCCGCCTTGTCCGGCTTCGGCTCGACCGGCGACAGGTGGACGTGGATGCCGCGTCCGCCGCAGGACTCGCAGGTCTCCGAGAACGCCTCCAGCAGGCCCTGGCCGACGCGCTTGCGGGTCATCTGGACCAGGCCGAGCGAGGTGACCTCGGCGACCTGGTGCTTGGTGCGGTCCCGCGACAGGCATTCCACGAGGCGGCGCAGCACCAGATCGCGGTTGCTCTCCAGCACCATGTCGATGAAGTCGATCACGACGATGCCGCCGATGTCGCGGAGCCGGAGCTGGCGGACGATCTCCTCGGCCGCCTCCAGGTTGTTGCGGGTGACGGTCTCCTCCAGGTTGCCGCCCTGCCCGGTGAACTTGCCGGTGTTGACGTCGATGACCGTCATCGCCTCGGTGCGGTCGATCACCAGGGAGCCGCCGGACGGCAGCCACACCTTGCGGTCGAGGGCCTTGGCGATCTGCTCGTCGATGCGGTACGCGGACAGGGCGTCCTGGTTCCCCGTCCAGCGCTCGACGCGCTCGGCGAGGTGCGGCGCGACGTACTCGACGTACTCGGAGACGGTGTCCCAGGCGCCCTCACCGGACACGACGAGCTTGGTGAAGTCCTCGTTGAAGATGTCGCGGACGACGCGGATCGTCAGGTCGGGCTCGCCGTACAGGAGGGAGGGCGCGGAGGCCGTCTTGACCTTCTTCTGGATGTTGTCCCACTGGGCGGCCAGGCGCGAGACGTCCCGGGAGAGCTCCTCCTCGGTGGCGCCCTCGGCGGCGGTCCGGACGATCACGCCGGCGTTCTCCGGCATGACCTTCTTCAGGATCGACTTGAGGCGGCTGCGCTCCTTGTCGGGGAGCTTGCGGCTGATGCCGGTCATCGAGCCGTCCGGCACGTACACGAGGTAGCGGCCGGGCAGCGAGACCTGGCTAGTCAGACGGGCGCCCTTGTGGCCGAGCGGGTCCTTGGTGACCTGGACGAGCACCGACTGGCCCGACTTCAGCGCCGACTCGATGCGGCGCGGCTGGCCCTCCAGCCCGGAGGCGTCCCAGTTGACCTCGCCCGCGTACAGGACGGCGTTGCGGCCCTTGCCGATGTCGACGAACGCCGCCTCCATCGACGGCAGGACGTTCTGCACCTTGCCGAGGTAGACGTTGCCGACGTAGCTCTGGTGGGTCGCGCGGTTGACGTAGTGCTCGACCAGCACGTCGTCCTCCAGGACGGCGATCTGCGTGCGCTCGCCCTCCTGCCGCACGACCATGACCCGCTCGACTGCCTCGCGGCGGGCGAGGAACTCGGCCTCGGTGATCACCGGCGGTCGGCGGCGGCCCTGCTCGCGGCCCTCCCGGCGGCGCTGCTTCTTGGCCTCCAGCCGGGTCGAGCCCCGGACGGACTGGACCTCGTCCTCGGCGGCGGCGCGTTCCTCGCGGGCGGTGCGGACGTGGACGACGGTGTTCGGCGGGTCGTCCGTGCCGGTCCCGCCCTCGCCGTCGGTTCCGGAGCGGCGCCTGCGGCGGCGCCGGCGGCGGCTCGACCCGCCCTGGCCGGACTCGTCCTCGTCGCCGTCGTCCGCGGCGGCCTCGCGCTCGCTCTCGTCCGCCTTGGGCGCCTTCTCCTTGCCCTTGTCCTTCTTGCCGGACTTGTCCTTCTTGGTGCTCTTTTCCTTCTTGGTGGCCTTGGCGGGCTCCTCGTCCTTCTCCTCGGGCTCCGCCTCGTCGCCCTGCGCCTCGTCGTCGGCGCCCTCCTTGCCGCCCCGGCCGCGCCCGCGCCCGCCACGGCGGCGGCGCCTGCGGGACGGACGGTCGTCGGACTCGTCCTCGTCGGAGGGCCGCTCGTCGCGGTCCTCGTCGGCGCCGTCGTCCTCCACGACCTCGCGCTTCGGCTCGTCCTTGGGCCGGGCGGCGGTGTCGGACTTCGGCTGCGGCGGCTGGAACACGACCATCGGCGGCTGGAACGTCACGCCCGGAATGCCGACCCCGCTTGCGGGCTCGGTCTCCGATACCCGCTCCTGCTCGGCGGCCGGCACGTCCGGCACCGGCGGAACGGCGGGAGCCGCCTCCGCGGAAGCGGCGGGCCGGCGCCGCGTCCGGGTACGCGTGCGAGGCGCGGGCGCGTCGTCGGCCTGCTCGGCCTCGGCGGCGGCCGGCGGCTCGGTCTCGGTGTCCGGGGAGGTCTCGGCACCGGTCATCGGAACGGGCTCGGACGTCTCGGCGGCCTTCCCGCTCCTGGTGCGGGTCCGGGAGCGCGTGGCGCGCTTCGGCGGCTCAGGAGCCTCCTCGGCCGGGGCGGCCTCCCCCTCGGAGGCGCCGGTCGACTCGGGCGGCGGGCCCGCGGGACGGCTGGCCCGCCGCGGACGCGACGTCACCCCCGCGCCGTTCTCGACCTCCGCGCTCGCGGTACCGGTGTTCTCGTTCTCTGTGCCTTCGGCATTGGCCGAATCGGCTTCGTTCTCAAGCATCCGGGCAATCTCCCGTCAGGCTCCCGGGCGCGTCCGCACGCTCCGCCGAGGGGCGGATCGATGCGGTGCGCCGCACGGGAGCACTCCATCAGTCGTCGGTGCCGCCACCGCCGGACGACCGTCCGGCCATGACGACGAAGTCGTCGGGGGTGCGCCCGCCGTACCCTGCGGGACCGGTTCCGTGTCGCCACGGCTTCGGTCTCACGGTCAGGCGCTGACGGCATCCACGCTCGCGGCGTCCCCGGGCAGCGGCCGCTCCTGGCCGCGGTCCGTCTCGGCGTCGTCGCCGGACGGCGGTCCGATCTCCCGGTCGGGATCCAGAGGATCCGCGAGGCCACCGGTGTCCGCGTCGAGGGGCCCCTGCGCCAGCCTGGTCACCAGCGGGGGTGACGGCGGCGCGAGGTCGGCGACCTGGCGCAGTCCGGTGAGGATGTCGTCGGGTCGTACGGCGGGTGTGGAATGCCGAACAACCATTCGAAGTATCGCACAAGGGGCATCCGCCGCGTCCGCGGCGCGCCGGTCCAGCTCACAGGAGGACACGGCGGCGCGCACGTCGAAACGGCGCAGCCCCTTCTTCATGAGGCGTTCCACCTCGACCTCGCCGGCGGCCATGAAGGCGGCCACGGCGGCGGCGGCATCGTCGGATGACACGCCGTCCAGCCGGATCCGCCATTCGGACGCCTCGAGCCGATCGGCGAACGCGCCCGCTCTCGGCTGCGCGCCGCCGTCGCGTCCCGCCCGTACCGGCACGACATCCACGATGTCGAGCCCGCTGGGCAGGGCCGCGTCGAGATCGGCCCGCACCCGCGCAGGGTCGCGCGGCGCGGTGAGCCCGATCTCCAGGTATTCCGCCTCACTGGCCACCCCTGTCGCCGCCGCACCCGCGTACGAGATCTTCGGGTGGGGCGTGAACCCGCCGCTGAACGCGACAGGGATCCCGGCGCGCCTGACGGCGCGTTCCACGGCCCGGGAAATGTCGCGGTGGCTCGTGAACCGCAGCCTGCCCCGCTTGGCATAGCGGACGCGCAGGCGCTGGATCACGGGGGCCGGCGGCGGACCCTCCGGCATGGGTGCCAGGGTTCTGGTCCTTCCTACTCGCGTCGAGTCGAAATCAAAGGTCTCCCTATAGAGTACGTGCCCCCGACCACCCCCGCGC
>NZ_SMKT01000181.1 GCF_004348735.1 Actinomadura sp. KC06 | reverse complement strand
GGTGTGGGTTGATCAAGTGGGGCTGGCGGGTGGTTTGGGGCAGGGTCTAGGCTGCCTTGCCAGTCGGACTGCCCGGGTCGTCCGGCGATGCGTGCCTGTCGTCCGAGACTTCGGTCCTGTCCCGTCTGGGAAAGGGGCCCGATGGAGAGGAGACCCTCCGCATGATCTTCTTGGGGCTGATCGTGATCCTCGCCGCCGTCGCGGTGGCCGTCGCGGTCGTGCTGGACAACTCGGGCGACGCCCAGATGAACCTGTTCGGGGACGAGATACCGGGGATCACCGATCAGTGGCACGTGTTCATGGCCGGCGCCGTGGTGGCGATCGTGTTCATGGCGGGCGTGGTGATCGTGGCGCTGGGCCTCAAGCGCGCGATCGGCATGCGGCGGGAGCTGCGGGACCTGCGGGACGAGCACGAGGAGTCCCTGCAGACTCTGGAGATGGAGCGGCGGAAGCTGCAGCAGGCGCTGGCCCAGGCGCGGCGCGGGATGGACGATCCGGTTCCGGCGCAGCGGGTCGCGCCGAACTGACCGCGAGCCGGTCGGGCCGAAGTCATGAGGTCGCGTACTGGGTCGCGTAGGCCTCCGTCGGGGCTATGGGTGTGATGACGTCGATCAGGATGCCGTTGGGATCGGCGACGATGAAGTGGCGCTGCCCGAAATCCTCGTTGCGTAGCTGAAGTTCGGGGTGCAGGCCGCCTTGGAGGACGAGCCGTTCCCATTCGGCGTCCACGTCCTCGACCTCGAAGTTCAAGAGGAGCCCCTTGACGGGGGTGCGGTAAGCGTCCGGCAGCGTCGGGTGGGTGTGATCGAGCAGGGCGAGTTCGTAGGGGGACGTCCCAGGACGGCGCAGGCTCACGTACCAGTCGGCCTCGAACGTCGTCTCGAAGCCCAGCAGCTCGGTGTAGAAGCGGTGTGATTCCTGGAGCCGGGAGGTGCAGATCACCGGGTAGAAGCTGGTCAGTCGCATGGAAACTCCTTTCGCATACCGTCGGTATGTCAAACAGGCTAACCTGACATACCGCTGGTATGTCAAGGAGGAAGCGTGAACGTCAGAGCCCGGCAGCGGGAGCGGACGCGTGAAGCGCTGCTGCGCGAGAGCAGGCGGCTGTTCGCCACGCGGGGGTACGGCAAGGTGAGCCTCTCGGAGATCGTCGGCGCGGCCGGGGTCACCAAGGGTGCGCTGTACCACTTGTTCCACAGCAAGGCCGAACTGTTCCGGGCCGTCCTGGAGCAGGTGCAGCAGGAGGTGTCCCGGACGGTGGCGGAGACCGCCGACGCCGAGGAGGACGCATGGGCGCGGTTCACGGCCGGCTGCCGGGCGTTCCTCACCGCCAGCACGGCTCCGGACGTCCAACTGATCATGCTCGTCGACGGTCCGGCGGTGCTGGGCTGGAACGAGTGGCGGGCGATGGACGAATCCGGCTCGGCCAGCCACCTCGCCGACGTGATCGATGAACTGATCACGGGTGGGGTGATCGCGCCGCAGCCGGTCGCTCCGTTGACCCATCTGCTGTCCGGCGCGATGAACGAGGCGGCGCTTTGGCTGGCCTCGTCCGGTGATCCCGAGGGCGGGCTGGCCGACGTCTGGCCGCCCCTGGCAACGATGCTCGACGCCCTCCGCGTCGACTGATACGTCCGATCAAAGTCTTTCGTAGCCGCCGAGGCCGACAGCGCTTCTCGGACGCGCTTGCGCGGGTACGCGTCGCGCCGCCGCCGGTCGGAGGACGATGCGGGAGCCGGACTCCAGCATCGTCCTCCGATGGGGGAGCCGGGCTCCAGCGCCGGGATCAGCGCGCGTGCCGTGAGGAACGTGCCTCGCAGGTTGACCGACCGTCGGGCTTCGGCGGTCCTGGAGGGGCCAGTTGGACGTGAGCGCGGCGACTGCACCGCACGGCGCGCTCGGCGGTCGCGTTCGGCGGCTCGATCAGCCTCATCGGACGCGGCACCGTCGTCGTGTTCGGGGCCTGGGTTGCTGGTGCCGCGCTAGTTCGGGCTGCCGCTGCTCGCCGGCGGCGCCTTCGCCGCGTTCGCCTTGTGTTCGGCCGACCTGCTCCTGCTGGTCGTCTGACCGCCGGGGCGTTGCTCGGCCTATCGCTGCGGCGCGAGGTGTCGTCCCGGCTTGTCGTTGGCGTGGGGAATTGCTCGGCTGACTCGGTGGCCGCTGGTGGCGCGGCGGTGTTGCTCGGCAAGCGGTGGCGTGTGCGCGTGCTTGAGTTCTTGGGACGGAGCAAGTGTTGCTGTTCGGGGGTGCGACGCAGTTAGGCGGTGGGTGAGGGTTTGGGGGCCTCGGACAGGAGGGTGTCCAGGAGGGTTAGGGCGCCTTGTTTGTCCAAGGGGTCGTTGCCGTTGCCGCACTTCGGGGACTGGATGCAGGACGGGCAGCCGGTGTCGCATTCGCAGGACGCGATCGCGTCGCGTGTTGCGCGGAGCCAGGCGGGGGCGTCGGCGTAGCCGCGTTCGGCGAAGCCCGCGCCGCCCTCGTGGCCGTCGTACACGAAGACGGTGAGGAGGCCCGTGTCCGGGTGGACGGCCGTGGAGACGCCTCCGATGTCCCAGCGGTCGCAGGTGGCGAACAGGGGGAGCAGGCCGATGGCGGCGTGTTCGGCGGCATGGGCGGCGCCGGTGAGGTCGAGGTCGGTGTCGTCCAGGCGGGAGATCTGCGCGTCGGAGAGCGTCCACCAGACGGCGCGGGTGCGGAGGGTGCGGGGTGGGAGGTCGAGGGGTTTCTCGCCGAGCATCTCGCCCGTTTGCAGGCGGCGCATCTGGTAGGCGACGACCTGGCGGGTCACTTCCACTGTGCCGAAGCAGAGGGTGGCGTCGCCCCAGGAGAGGGAGCGGAGCCGTTCGACGATGGTGATGTCGGTGACGTCGCGGGCGGTGGTCGAGTAGTCGGGGTCGGCTGATTCGACGAGCGCGACAGAGTCGTCCAGGTCGAGGGTCTGGACGATGAACGAGTCGCCCTGGTGGATGTAGACGGCGCCGTCGTGGACGGTGGTGTGCGAGGACGCTTCGTCGACGGTGCCGAGCAGCCGTCCGGTGCCCGATTCGACGACCTGGATGGGGTCGCCGCCCGCGCCCCGGATGTCGGCCAGTCCGGCGGCCTTGTCGCGGCGCGTCCAGTACCAGCCGGCGGGGCGGCGGCGGAGGAAGCCGCGGCGGACGAGGTCGGGCAGCAGATCGGTGGCGGACGGCCCGAAGAGGGGAAGGTCGTCCTCCGTGAGGGGCATCTCGGATGCCGCCGCACAAAGGTGAGGTTCAAGGACGTACGGGTTGTCGGGGTCGAGCACGGTGGCCTCGACCGGCGTCCCGAAGATCGCCTCCGGGTGGTGGACGAGGAAGGTGTCGAGCGGATCGTCCCGGGCCACCAGGACGGAGAGGGACGCTTGCCCGGAACGTCCGGCGCGTCCGGCCTGCTGCCAGAGGGACGCGCGCGTGCCGGGCCAGCCGCAGACGAGGACGGCGTCGAGTCCGGAGACGTCCACGCCGAGTTCTAGCGCGTTCGTGCTCGCCAAGCCGATGAGCGAGCGGGAGCGCAATGCGGCTTCCAAAGCGCGTCGTTCCTCGGGGAGGTAACCGGCGCGGTAGGCGGCGACTTGTTCGGCCAAGGCGGGAGAGACTTCGTGCAGAGCGCGCTTGGCGCTGAGTGCCACCGACTCTGCGCCGCGCCTGGAACGGACGAACGCGAGCGTCTGAACGCCTTCTACGACGAGGTCGGCCAGGAGATCGCCTGCCTCAGCGGTGGCGGTGCGGCGGACGGGTGCGCCTTGCTCTCCGCGCAGTTCCGTCAGGGGCGGCTCCCAGAGCGCGAACGTCGCGGGGCCGCGCGGTGAGGCGTCGTTGTCGACGGCGACGACGTCCAGGCCGGTGAGGCGGGACGCGGTCGTCGCGGGCTCGGACGTGGTGGCGGACGCGAGGATGAACGTCGGGTCGGCGTGGTAGCGGGCGCACAGCCGGCGCAACCGGCGCAGGACGTGCGCGACGTGCGATCCGAAGACCCCTCGGTATCCGTGGGCCTCGTCGACGACGACGTACCGGAGCCGGCGCAGGAACGATGACCAGCGGGAATGGCTCGGCAGGATCGACCGATGCAACATATCCGGATTTGTCAGGACGTAATTCGCGTGCTGCCGGATCCAGGTGCGTTCGTCCTGTGGCGTGTCGCCGTCGTACGTCGCCGCCCGCACCCGCGTGAGGCGCAGCCCGCGGAGCGCCCGGAGCTGGTCGGCGGCCAGCGCCTTCGTCGGCGACAGGTAGAGAATCGTCCCCTCGTGCCGGGGATTCTCCTCTCCGGAATAGATGGCCTCGACGGAAGGCAGCAGGTAGGCCAGCGATTTCCCGGACGCGGTCCCTGTGGCGATGATCACAGAACGTCCCGCGCGGGCGTGTTCGGCCGCGGCGGCCTGGTGTTCCCAGGGGGCCTCGATGCCGGCCGCGCCCAGCCGTTCGACCAGCAGCGGCGGTGACCAGTCCGGCCATGCGGCGCGGCGGCCCTGACGTGCGGGAACGTTCTCCACATGGGTGATGCGTTCGCGTCGCGTGGGGTCGGCGAGAAGCCGGTCGAGCGGGGGTGAGGATCTTTGGACGCCCATCAGGTTTTCAGTTTGCCAGCCGGGGCAAAACAACGGGAACGCCCCGGCGCCGGTGGGGCCCGTTCCCCCTGCCCTGGCCATGAGATCAGCAGGTCAAACGGGACGGCGCGAACTTTCGTCCGTGTGGGCGATTACGTGCGTGCACGACGCCGGAGCGTGGTTGAATCACGGCGAAGTCTCGACGGACGGCCGCCTCCCGGGGGCTGGGAAAATCGAGATCGGATAGTGCTGCACGGCGCGCTGGAGGATCTGTGGACCTGAAGGTGAACGACTACACCACCGACGATGGCCTCACCGTCATCAACGTGGAGGGCGAGATCGACGTCTACACGGCGCCGAAGCTTCGCGAGAAGCTCATCGACCTGGTCAACAAGGGGAAGTTCCACCTGCTCGTGGACATGGAGAAGGTGGAGTTCCTCGACTCCACCGGGCTCGGCGTCCTCGTCGGCGGGCTCAAGCGGGTGCGCGCCCACGACGGGTCGCTGGAGCTGGTGTGCACCCAGGAGCGCATCCTCAAGATCTTCCGGATCACGGGGCTGACCAAGGTGTTCGGCATCCACGACTCGATCGCCGATGCCGAGGAGAAGCGCAAGGGCGCCAAGTAGGCGGCCTGTAGCTGAGATGGCGACCGTTGAACTGTCCTTCAGTGCGCTGCCCGTCCACGTCCGTACCGCCCGGCTGATCGTGACGGCCGTGGCCCGCCGCAGCGGCGTCGCTGAACCGCTGCTGGACGAGGTCAGGCTCGCGGTCGGCGAGGCGTGCTCGCGGGCCGTGGAGGCGCACCGCCGGCACTGCCCGGACGAGCCCGTCCGCCTCGAGTTGAGCGGCGCCGACCGCCGCTTCGAGGTGACCGTCAGCGACACCGTCCCCGGTGACGACGCGGCGGGCGGCCTCCCGACGCCCCCGGACGCCGCGGACTTCGAGTACGGCCTGGGCGAGGGCACCGCCGAGCTGGGACTGGCCGTCATCGCCGGCCTCGCAGACGACGTGGAGATCGCCGCGACACCCAAGGGGGTCCAGATACGAATGAGCTGGCCGGCCGAAGCCGAGGCGACCATCTGACGCGCCCGCAAACGACCGAAGGCCCCGCCTCCCGGCGGGGCCTTCGCCGTCTCACGGGCGGGTCCGGGGCGGTGGCTGGTGAGGCCTGTGGGGTCTGAGTTGTGAGATTCTCGGCTAGTTGATCAAGCTTTGTCTGATTTGGGTCTGGACATATTCCGTGTTAATGCCTAGCTTGAATAGGGCATCGGCGGGTTCGCCGATGCGTCCGCAGTGGTGCGCGCGTGTCGATGTAGCCGCGGGGTAATAGCGGGCTAACCCCTGCTGACCTGCGGAGATGCCGTGTGCGGCGGCTTATACGGCAAATTCCGGCGTATCGTCTGTTGCAATTCGGCGACATCCTCTTGAAGGGCCGTGCGGCCTTAACATTCGACTGCCGCCTGCGTAGACTCCCGGGACCCGCGCTGCCGTGCGAGGCGTTCGAAATCATGACTCGCGGGGTAACGCGGTAAAGATCGTCTTTGACCGGACGGTCGAGATCGCAACACCCCTGTCGAGGAGGACGGATGTCTGCTGGGCTTTCCCTGTCAAGCCCGGCCAGCGCAGAAGTGGATCTCGGCGGCGGCGACCTCTCACTGGTCGTCGTCGTCGCTGTGATCGCACTGTTGGCACTGGCCGTCGCCGCAGGTCTCGTGCGCGATGTCCTGGCCGCGGGCCAGGGCACCGACAAGATGCAGGAGATCGCGCGAGCCGTTCAGGTGGGTGCGAGCGCCTATCTGAAACGCCAGTTCCGAACGGTCGCGGTATTCGTCGTCCTGATCCCGCTCGTCCTGCTCCTGCTCCCCGCCGACTCGAACGGCGAGCGGATCGGACGCTCGGTCTTCTTCGTCATCGGCGCGCTGTTCTCCGCGGTCACCGGCTTCACCGGCATGTGGCTGGCCGTCCGCGGCAACGTTCGCGTGGCCGCCGCCGCCCGGGAGAAGGACGGCGAGAAGACCGCGATGCGGATCGCGTTCCGCACCGGCGGCGTCGCCGGCATGTTCACCGTCGGCCTCGGGCTCTTCGGCGCGGCCGTCGTCGTCCTCGCCTACCAGGGCGAGGCGCCGAAGGTCCTGGAGGGCTTCGGCTTCGGCGCCGCGCTGCTCGCCATGTTCATGCGAGTCGGCGGCGGCATCTTCACCAAGGCCGCCGACGTCGGCGCCGACCTGGTCGGCAAGGTCGAGCAGGGCATCCCGGAGGACGACCCGCGCAACGCGGCGACCATCGCCGACAACGTGGGCGACAACGTCGGCGACTGCGCCGGAATGGCCGCCGACCTGTTCGAGTCGTACGCCGTGATGCTGGTCGCGGCGCTGATCCTCGGCACCGCGGCGTTCGGCACCGAGGGCCTGGTGTTCCCGCTGATCGTCCCGATGATCGGCGTCATCACCGCGGTGATCGGGATCTTCGCCGTGGCGCCCCGCGACGGCGACCGTTCCGGCATGACCGCGATCAACCGGGGCTTCTTCATCTCGGCGGCGATCTCGGCGGTCCTCGTCGCGATCGCCGCGTTCGCGTACCTGCCGTCGTCGTTCGCCGACCTGACCGGCGTCACCGACCCTGAGATCAGGGGCCTGGACGCCGATCCGCGCATCGTGGCGCTCGGCGCCGTGATCATCGGCATCGTGCTGGCCAGCGCGATCCAGCTGCTCACCGGGTACTTCACCGAGACGAACCGCAAGCCCGTCCAGGAGGTCACCAACAGCGCCCGGACGGGCCCGGCGACCGTCATCCTGTCGGGCATCTCGCTCGGCCTGGAGTCGGCCGTCTACACCGCGCTCGTGATCGGCGGCGCCGTCTACGGGGCGTTCCTGCTCGGCTTCGGCAACACCACCGTCGCGCTGTTCGCGGTGGCGATGGCCGGGACCGGGCTGCTGACCACGGTCGGCGTGATCGTGTCGATGGACACCTTCGGTCCCGTCTCCGACAACGCCCAGGGCATCGCCGAGATGTCCGGGGACGTCCAGGGCGAGGCCGCGTCCATCCTGGAGCGGCTGGACGCCGTCGGCAACACCACCAAGGCGATCACCAAGGGCATCGCGATCGCCACGGCGGTCCTCGCGGCGACCGCGCTGTTCGGCTCGTTCCGGACGACGGTGATCTCCGCGCTGAACGACGCGTCCGCCGACGCCAAGGACGCGCTCGGCGACTTCAGCGCGTTCAGCCTGTCGATCGACAACCCGAACGTGCTGATCGGGCTGATCATCGGTGCCGCGGTCGTGTTCATGTTCTCCGGTCTGGCGATCTCGGCGGTGGGCCGCGCGGCCGGACGCGTCGTGGTCGAGGTGCGCGAGCAGTTCCGCACCAAGCCCGGGATCATGGACTACACCGAGAAGCCCGACTACGACCGGGTCGTGGACATCTGCACCAGGGACGCGCAGCGCGAGCTCGCCACCCCCGGGCTGCTGGCCATCATGACCCCGATCGCGGTCGGCTTCGCGCTCGGCTACGCGCCGCTCGGCGCGTACCTGGGCGGTGCGATCGCGGCCGGCGTCCTGATGGCGGTGTTCCTCGCCAACTCCGGCGGCGCCTGGGACAACGCCAAGAAGCTCGTCGAGGAGGGCCACCTCGGCGGCAAGGGCAGCCCCGCGCACGAGGCCACCATCATCGGCGACACGGTCGGCGACCCGTTCAAGGACACCGCGGGCCCCGCCATCAACCCGCTGATCAAGGTGATGAACCTGGTCGCGCTGCTGATCGCGCCCGCGGTCGTGACGTACGCGGGCAACACCGTCCTGCGCGTCGCCGTGACCGCGCTCTCCGTGGCCGTCGTGGTCGCCGCGATCGTGATCTCCAAGCGGCGCGCCGACCCGATCGCCGAGCCCGCCATCGCGGGCGGCGCCCCTGCGCCGTCCGCCACGGAGAGCGGTGAGGCCGAGGGCGGCGCCATCGAGGAGGGCGCTCCAGAGGAGGCGGCGGTCGGCGCCGACTCCAACAGCGCTCCGGCCGAGTCGGGCAGCGAGGAATCGTCCGCCAACAAGGCCTGACCCCGTCCAGCCAAAGGGGGCCGGTGGCGACACGCCACCGGCCCCCTGTTTTTTTTGCGTTTCTCTCCTCCTTCGGGCCCTGGGGGCCCTCCATCGTCGAGAAACGCTGTGCGATCGCTGCATCGCTCCGGCTCGCCTAGCGGCTCGCTGCGCGATCAGATTTCTTGCTTCGCTCGAAACCTGCCTTCGGACGCGATCGCGACGGTTTGGGTTGTTGCGTGGTTGCGGTTGTGGTTGCTGTCGTCGCGAACGGGATGCCGCTCAACGCCCGGTGCGCTGTCATGGCTGCGCGGACCCGGCCATACGCTGTACCTGAAGCGGCGTCCGGCGACCGGACGCGGAAGCAGGGAAAACGGGAGGCGCTGTGGCGAGCGGCGGCAAGTCGACGATGTCGGGGCCGAAGGGCTTCGCGATCATGCTCGGCGCGATGCTCGCCATCCTCCTCGCCATCTGGGGCTTGGCCGCCCTGGTCGCCCCCTGACCCGCCCCGGCCACCAGAGCGACCACGCGACAACCTCAACGCCTGCGATCGCGTCCGAAGGCAGGTTCGAGCGAAGCAAGAACCTGATCGCGCAGCGAGCCGCCAGGCGAGCCGGAGCGATGCAGCGATCGCACAGCGTTTCTCGACGATGGAGGGCCCCCAAGGCCCGAAGGAGGAGAGAAATACAATCAAATAATGCCGACGCTCATCGTGCTCCGTCATGCCAAGGCCGTCGCGGGGTTGGGGATTCCCGACATCGACCGCACCCTCAACGACCGGGGGCGGCGCGACGCCGCGGCGACGGGGGAGTGGTTGCGGGCGAACGAGCTGGTCCCCGATCTGGTGCTGTGCTCGACGGCCGCGCGGACGCGGGAGACGCTCGCGCTGCTGGACGTCGACGCCGAGGTGAGCTTCGAGTCCGGCATCTATGACAACGACCCGGACGCGCTTCTCGATCTCGTCAGCCGGTCGTCGGACGACGCCGGACAGGTCCTGCTGGTCGGGCACAACCCGTCCGTGCACCAGCTCGTCCACGATCTGGCCGGTGAGGCGCCGGACGCCTTCCCGACCTGCGCGCTCGCCGTGATCGATCTGCCGGACGCGTGGACGAACGTCCGGCCAGGCCTGGGAACGCTCCGCACCGTCCACACCCCAAAGGGCTGACGCTCACCGCGCACGCCGTCAGGTGCGCGGAACCCCCGACGTCCGGTGTGTTAGGGGCGGGGTTGGGCGGCGGTTAGGGAGGATTCGATGAGCTTTCCGGTGTCGCGGCGTAGGGCTCTGATCGTGTAGCGGGTTCCGGAGACCTGGAAGAGGGCGTGCTGGACGGGGGTGAAGTCGTCCCCGGTGGCGCCCGACTTGATCTCGGCGCGGCGGCGGCGGGTGAGTGCGGACAGGTGGGAGTCGAGGTCGGCGAGTTCCTCGCTGAGCTCCTCGGCGGGCATGGCGGCCTTCGGGTCGAGGTCCTCCGGGTCCTCCAGGCGCTCCGCGGCCTCTTCGAGCTCGTCCGCGAGCCGGTCGAGGATCTCGGGGGTCGGGCCCGTGTCCACGGCCTCCTCGCGGGACAGCCGCGCGACGGCGATGAGGTGGTCGCGGGTGCGATGCGCGGCGTCCACGGCGGCGCCGAGTTCGGCGATCAGCTCGGTGTCGGGGAGCCGTTCGTGGCCGAGCCGGGTCCGGGTCTGGTCGACGGCCTCCACGGCCCGTCCCGCCGCGGCGATCGTCTCGTCCGGCAGCTTGACGAGCTCCCCGGCGAGGACGTCCGCCGTCGTCCGGACGAGCCGGGCGAGCGCGCCGAGCTGCCGCCCGAGCTGGACGGGCAGCCGTTCGAGGTGCCCGGCGGGCCACAGCAGCCGGACGGCCAGGTACGTCATGAGGGTCCCGGCGAAGGTCAGCACGATCCGCTCGCCGGCGGTGAGCCAACCGGCGGGTGTGGAGAAGTCCAGGAGCATCATCGCCAGCGGCGTCCCGAACAGCGCCCAGTACGTGTAGTTCACGGCGCGCATCGCGAACCCGGCCAGCGCGAAACAGAAGATGATCACCGCGACGGCGGGCTCGTCGGGCGCGATCGTCAGGATCACGGCCGCGACGACGGACCCGGCCGCGGTGCCGCCGACGCGCTGGACGACGTGCTCGACCGTCTCGCCGTAGGTGGCGCGCAGGCTCAGCATCGCGGTGATCGTCAGCCAGTGCCCGTGCGAGAGGCCCAGCGCGGCGGTCAGCGCCATCGACGCGACCGCCGTCACGAAGACGCGCGCCACCTGCCGGAACATCGGCGAGCGGGTACGGACGGCGCGGCGCACACGGGCCCACACCGGCAGCGGGTCGAGCGTCTCCGGCATCCTCGGCGCGCCGAACCCGAACCGCAGCCCGCCCGCGACGATGCGGCGCGTGGACGCGACCTCGCCCGCGATGCGCTCGATCGACCGGCGCACCTGCCCGATCAGCGAGACCGCGACGAGGTCCTCGTCCCCGGCGAGCCCGGCACGCCTGATGTGCTCCGCGGCCCGTCCCATCCGCCGGACGGCCGCGGACTCCTCCCCGCCGAGCGGCGCCTCGCCCGCGCTCGCGACCGCGCCGGACAGCAGCCGCAGCCGCGCCGCGAGCGCCGAGATCGCGGTCTGCGTCTCCAGTTCCCATTCGCGGTCCGGCGGGTAGTTCTTCGCGGCCTCCAGGACGGCCTGGAGCGTCACCGTCTCGTGCAGGACGCGTCCGAGCGCGTCGATCAGCCGTTCCGGCCGGGTGGGGTCGCTGTTCCCGCGTCCGGACCGGTACAGGCCGTAGGTGGTGCGCGCGGCGGAGAGGGCCTCGGACGCCGCCCGCCGCTTGACCTCCCAGTCCGGGATGCGGGTGACGGCGAGCAGGTCGGGGTTCGTGAGGTCGACCTCGTCCAGGAGGCTGGTGTCCGGGGTTCCGACGTCCTGCGCGACCGCGTCCAGCGCCTCCGTCACCGCGTCGGCCGCCTCGCTCAGCGCCGCCCGCAGCGGACGCAGCCGCCGCGCGGGCCAGGGCGCCAGCAGCAGACCGGCGGTGAGCAGCCCGCCGATCAGCTCCAGGATCCCGATCGCGACGACGTCGGCGGACGGCGGCCGCACCGCGCTGAGCAGCACCGCCAGCCCCGCCGTCGGCCCGATCCGCGGGACGGCGACGCCGAGCGCGATCAGCGGCGGCACGACGATCACGGACGGCCACGTGTGCCCGGCCAGCAACCCGCCCACCGTCGACCCGACCGTCACGACCAGGACCCCGACCGCGAGGTCCCGCGCCCGCGCCCCGTACGGGCCCTCCGGCGTGCGGAGCGCGACCAGGTACGCGCCCAGCGCGATCATCGCCCCCTGCGCGCCGTGCCCGGTCAGCGACCCGACGAACAGCGGCACGGCCATGGCGAGCGCCGCGGCGAGCCCGTACATGGGCGCCGCCGACCCGCCCACCTGGGCATAGGCCCCCCGCAGCCGCTCCAGCATGATCGGTCTCTACCCAGCGGAGCGACCCCACGGAACCACCGGGGCGGGTCAGCCGCCCTGGGCGTCGAGAGCGTCGGCGGCTTCCACTTCCTCGTGGGAGATGCCGAGGAGGAAGAGGATCGTGTCGAGGTACGGGACGTTGACGGCGGTGTCGGCGGCCTCGCGGACGACGGGTTTGGCGTTGTAGGCGATGCCGAGCCCGGCGGCCTGGAGCATGTCGAGATCGTTGGCGCCGTCGCCGATGGCGACGGTCTGGCTGATGGGGACGCCGGCTTCGCGGGCGAAGTTTTCGAGGGCGGCGGCCTTCCCGGCGCGGTCGATCACCGGGCCGTCGATCCGGCCGGTGATCTTGCCCTTGACGATCTCCAGGGTGTTGGCGGCGGAGTAGTCGATGCCGAGGTCGTCCACGAGCTTGTCGGTGACCTGGGTGAAGCCGCCGCTGACGACGGCGAACTTGTAGTCGAGGCGCTTCAGCGTGCGGACCATCGTCCGGGCGCCGGCGGCGAGCTGGAGCTTGTCGCGGACGTCCTCCAGGGCGGAGGCGTCCAGCCCGGCGAGCAGCGCGACCCGTTCGCGGAGCGAGCCCTCGAAGTCGAGCTCGCCGCGCATGGCCGCCTCGGTGACCTTGGCGACCTCGTCCAGGCAGCCCGCGTGCTCGGCGAGCAGCTCGATGACCTCGCCCTGGATGAGGGTGGAGTCGACGTCCATGACGATGAGGCGCTTGGCGCGGCGGTGCAGGCCGCTCTGCTGGACGGCGACGTCCACCTGCTGCTGCGCGGCCTCGGCGGCGAGCCCGGCGCGGAGCGAGTCGGGGTCGGCCCCGGACACGTCCATCTCGATGCAGGTCACGGGCGTGTGCGCGAGCCGCTCGATGCGGTCGATGTTGGCGCCGTGCGCGGAGATCCGGCCCGAGATCCCGGCCATCGCGGCGGGCTTCAGCGGGGCGCCGAGGACGGTGACGTGCAGCCGCCCGCTGCGCTTCGGCGTCCGCTTGTTGCGGCCGGTGGAGAGCTCGATCTCCATGTCGAGGTCGTTCGCGACGCGTTCGGCGGCGTTCCACACGCGGCCGATGTCGGCGCCTTCGGAGTAGGCGAGCAGGACGCCGAGGACGAGCCTGCCCCTGATCACGACCTGCTCCACGTCGGCGACGGTGAGCGGGAACTCGGTGAGTGTGGTGAAGAGGCGCGACGTCACGCCGGGGCGGTCGCGTCCGGTGAGCGTGATGAGCAGCGAGCGCTGCGCTGACCCGTCCATAACTGTTCACAAGGTACCGGCCGAGAAATGCGCCCCGTGCGTCCGGCCCCACCCGTAGCGCTCAGGGCAATATCAGGTTCGTGTCGCCGAACTCGTGCCAGAGGTAGCGCTCGGCCAGGGCGGCCTCGTAGGTGGCGGTGAGCAGCTCGCTTCCGGCGATGGCGGTGAGCATCATCAGGTGGGACGACTTGGGTTCGTGCAGGCCGGTGATGAGGCCGTCCACGGCCTGGACGCCGCGTTCGGGCGTCACGATGTGCTCCGTCCATCCCTCGGACGGCTGGACGCGTCCTGAGGCGTCCACAGACGTCTCCAGCGCGCGGACGGCGGTCGTCCCTACGGCGATCACCCGTCCGCCACGCGAGCGGACGTGCTCGACCAGCGCGGCCGTCGGTTCGGGGACCTCGTACCGCTCGGCGTACGGCGGCTCGTGCGCCTCGGGGGACGCGACCCCGGTGTGCAGGGTGATCGGTGCGATCAACACGCCACGCGAGACCAGCCGCGTCACCAGCTCAGGCGTGAACGGACGGCCCGCGCTAGGCATTTCCGCACTGCCCGTTGACCGGTCGTTGGCGAAGACCGTCTGATACGAGGCGGTCGGCCAGTCGCGGCGGACGTACCCGTACCGGATCGGCACGCCGTGTCGCCGCAGGTAGGGGACGACGTCAGTGCTCAATCGCGCTTGCCAGAGCCGGTCTGTGTGCCGTCCGACAAGCGTGAGGGTGGCCCCGCCGGGCAGCGGGATCCATTCGCCGGGGCAGCCGCCCGTGTAGGGGTGGCTGGACTTCCCGGTGAGGCGGCGGAGCTCGGTTATCCACAACCGCTCGTCCGCGCCCGGGACCGGCGTCGAGAAGTGGACACTGATCCTGTCGAGCCGGACGGCGGCGGGCAGCGTGGCCGACGTGTTGACGACCAGCAGATCCCCGGGGGTGAGCAGTGCGGGCAGATCGCGGAACTCGTGATGGGAGACCTCGCCGGTGGCGCGGCGCGAGACGAGGAGCCGGACGCCGTCGCGGGCCCGGCCGCGGGCTTCCGGTGGCTCGTGGGCCTCCAAGGCACTGGGAAGGGTGAATTCGACGGTCATTTCTTGACCTCCAGCCGGAGAGCGGCGATCACGCCGAACGCGGCGATCGCGGCGAACAGCGCTCCGGCGACGGCGAGGCCCGTGTCGAGCCTGTCCGCGCCGAAGCCGGCGACCAGCGCGCCCGCGACCCCGACCACGAGGGACGAGCCGAGGGTGTCGCTGATCTGCAGCGAGGACGAGTTGACGCCCTGCTCGTCCTCGGGTGACAGGTCGAGGAGCAGGACGGAGAGGCTGCCGATGGCGAAGCCCATCCCGGCACCGCCGATGATCCACGCGGGCACGGCCAGCCAGCCGTTGACCTGCAGGGCGACGGCCGCGGCGACGATCCCGGCGGCGACGAGCACGGCGCCGAGCAGCGCGTAGAACTCGCGGGGCCGATTCGACCTGCCCTGGATCTGGGACGCCGCCGACCAGCCGAGCGCCCCGACCGTCAGGACGATCCCGGCCTGCGTCGCGCTGAAGTCGTGCAGCCGGGTCAGCGCCAGCGGGATGAAGACGTCGGTGCCGAAGAACGCGCCGGACAGCAGGCCCCGGACGAGGATGACGCTCGGCAGCCCGCGGCGGAGCCGGAGCGTCCCGGCGGGCAGCAGTTTCGGCAGCCCGAACGCGAGCGCCGCGAGCCCGGCGACGGCGGCGAGCGTCATCGTCCAGCCCGGCCGGTCAAGGCCCCACAGAAGGCCGCCTGCCCCCGCCGCCACGACGACGGCGGCCAGATAGCGACCCTTGCCGGCCGCTGGCGCGGCCTCCACGGACTTGATCCCGCGCAGCGCCGGCACCAGCAGCAACGTCGGAGGGATCACCAGCGGGACGAGCCCGAGGAACACCCACCGCCAGTCGACGTGCTCGGCGACGAGCCCGCCGATCGCCGGACCGATCAGCGACGGGAGCACCCATGCCGCCGACAGCGCCGCGAACACCCGGGAGCGCAGCTCCTCCGGATAGACCCGGGCGATCACGACGTACATCGCGACCAGCGAGACGCCCGTCCCGAGCCCCTGCACGGCACGCCCGGCGACGAACACCCACATGGACGGCGCCGCACCCGCGATCACCAGCCCGGCGACGAACGTCCCAAGCCCGATCATGAACGGCCGGACGGGCCCGGACCGGTCGACCCACCCACCCGCCAGCACCGTAGACAGGAGGCTCATGATCAGCGTGGCGCTGAACCCCCACGCGTACAGCGCCAGACCGTCCAGGTCCCCCGCCACCACCGGCATCACGGTGCCAACGGCCATACTCTCGAACGCCAGCAACGTGACGACCGTGACAATCCCGAACGTCGTCCCCCGAAACCCAGCCCCAAGCACAC
>NZ_SMKT01000180.1 GCF_004348735.1 Actinomadura sp. KC06 | reverse complement strand
CGCCCCGCCCGGCCTTCCACCAGGCCCGTGAACCGATCGTTCTCATCAAGGGCGCCAGGGCGGCGCGGCTGCTCGACGACACCGGCACGCTGAACTGCCGCCTCGCCGGTCAGCTTCTCACCAAGGCCGACGACACGGCCGTCAGCGCGACCGAGCCACCGGGATTCGCCGCGCTGAAGAACACGTTTCCCGCGACCTTCCCGTCAGGGCTCGCCGACGGGGTGCTGGCCGAATTCGCCACGCTCGACCAGCACTGTGCGCCGACCACCGCCGTCTTCGCCGACAACGCGACGCCGGTCGGCTGGACGTCGGACGACCCGCGGGTACGCGCCGTCCGGTGGGCGGTGACGACCTGGAAGCAGCCGTGGACGCCGCTCCACCTGGTGTGGGAAGGCGAGTACTTCGCCATTCCGTACAACGACTACAAGGACCAGACCCGGCGCAACTGGGTCATCACCGATGACGGCTACGTATGGCGCGGCAAGGGCGACGCCGATGACGGCAAGGCGGTGCCGCGTCGGATCTCCGGCCAGATAGCGCTGACGGCGCATGCCGTCCACAACATCGCCGAGCGCTTGGCCAGGATCGACGACGAGGCACCGGGCCAACCGGCTCCGTTCCGAAGCGCCGTCCAGGACCTGCTCTCCTACTTCACCGACCCCACGGCGAAGGGCGGCGACCTCATTTCGCAGGCCCTCGACGGCTTCACCGAGCAGCTCACCGGCCGCCGGTCGCTCGTACGCCCGCGACCGGACGCCGACATGGCGGAACTGCTCGACGGCCACCACACCTACGCGCCCCGTGACCTCCAGGCCGTCACGAAGCTGCCGCAGAACCCCGGCATCGACGAGAACTGGGTCGAGGCCCCCTACTACGTGCCGTTCCGTGCCGGTCAGTTCCGGCTCACACGGCTGTTCCTCGTCGACCGGTTCGGCCGGGGCCACCAGATCGTCCACACCGAGGACGCACCGGATCAGCGCCCCGATCCCGCCCGGGCCGCCACGGTCATCCCCGACTCCAAGGACCCGAACCACTCGGCCGCGGCCGACGCCCTGGTGCATGTCGAACGCCAGGACCTCTGGAAGCCGCACCTGTTCCACCTGCGCCCGCGGCTGCCACAGCCGGCCCGGCTGGGTTTCGACGTCGTCTCCAACCTCGACGACACCTCACCGGCACCCAACTCTTCGAGCGGCGACCAGATCAGCGGCTGGATCGTGCCGAACTACTTCGATCAGGCGCTGCTCTGCATGGCCCCTGACGGGCTGCTGCTGGGCGAGCTGCGTCCGAAGAACGACACCGAACTCCAGTTTGAACGCTTCCACGACGACGCGCCCGTCCTCGGCCATCCGAGCAGCGCCTATCCGCACCTGGCCGACTTCGTGAACGGGCTCAACAGCCGAAACGACAGGGTCAAGTCGCTGGCGGACATGCTGGCCGCCGTCGAACGCGCGCGGCTGACCATCGCCCCCTACCGGCCGTCCTCCGCCCATCCCACCCTGCACATGCTTGGACGGCCGCTGGCGCTACTGCGAGCCCGGCTCGAACTGGAGCCCGACGCCGAGCCGGTCGTACCCATCAGACCGAGCCTGCTCGGCGCCGACCCGCCCACGGCCGAGTACCAGAAGTACTCGTGGCCGATCCTGCTCGGCTCCACCGCCTCCTTCAGCGACGGTCTGGTGGGCTACTTCGACCAGAGTGACTACGCCACCCTCTACACCGTCTCTCCGCCAGACCAGCTGGAGAGCACGTACGTGACCGGACGCGGCGACGGCGCCCACCTCGCGCTCGCCCTCGGCGAATCGCGGCTCGTCACCCTCCTCACCGATCCCTGGGGAGGCGTACAGGCCACGATGTTCATCCTGCCGACCGGCTACCTGGCCTTGGACCCCGATTCGGTCGCCCGCGCGCTCGCCCGGATGGACGCCATCTTCCACCTCGGCCCCGTCCTGGGAAGCCCGCGCACGGTCACGGTCAAGACCGCCGACCTCACGGAGGCGAAGGTGAACGCGTTCGCCCTGCCGCTGCCCGTGGTCGAGGCCGGCACCTGGAGCTGGCAGCACCCCGACGGAACACGAACCGACGTGGCGGCGACCGACGCCGCCGCGCACATCACTCCAGAGTTCGGCGCCCGCCTGCGGACCGGTCTGCTTCGCCTGGCCAACGGCCTGAGCCGACGGGACTGACGACGGCGCAACCTCGCGTACAGGAGATCAAAGTGACCACCACCAAGGAAATGACCGCCCAGAAGATCGACGAGCAGCCTCCGCCGTTCCCGCTCCGCACCAGCGTCACGACGCAGCCTGCCCCGCTGACCGTCTCGCCGAGTGAGAGCCGGCCGGCCGCGGGATCGCTGGACGTCCTCGTCAGCTGCGGCCCTTTCGACTCGCCCGAATTCCAGCAGCTGAACATCGTGTTCACGGTGGCCGACGGCTGGGACAACGACGACGCCGAAATACTGACCCCCGACTGGGAAACCGTCGTGGCGAGCATTGACCTGCCGGCCGGCTGGGAAAGGGACACCAGCCAGGACATCAAAGGAAGGTTCACGTTCGCTCCCAAGGACCAGAAGGCGAAACCGAACGACACGCTCCGCCTGCACCTCGACATTGAGAGGCTCAGCGCCAAGATCGGCATCACGAACGTGGTCTTCACCATCAAGCCGGTCGCCCATCAGACGAGACCGGAGCCGGTAATCATACCGCTGGGGAAATTCCCGCCGGGCTTCTCCCTGACCAATTTCCGGGCCGACGACCCCATCGTGGAGTACGGCGAAGCGACCAAGATTCGCTGGGACGTCTCCGGAGACCAGGGGGTGAGCTACGAATACTACGTCAACGGCCAGAAGTCGCCACTTCCCTCGGCGCAGATTAAATCCCCGATGGACACGGGGCCGCTCCAGCGCGTCACCGTCTACAAGCTTCATGCGAAATACCAGGTCGGATCCGAATGGACGACGCACGACTCCTCGGCCGTCGTCCACGTCAACCGCGGCGACATCATCGCCAACAACATCACCGCGAACAACGCCGAGATCGCCGGGATGCCGCCGTCCTGCGCCAAGCTCGTCAAGAAATACGACTTCCCGGTGAACAACAGCACCAAGAACTGGAACATCGGAAACCCCGGCCGTCCGGACGACGGGCTGATCGTCGGCATACTGCTCATCGACTCCGCCGAACACGTCGAGGCGTCGATCACCCTTGAGCTCGTGAGCACGCTGACACCCACGAGCAAGGTCACCGTCACGTCGCCGAACAGCACCTTCCCCTGCGACCACTTCGTGGCGCTGGCGCCCGCCGAAGCGGCGTACCGGGTGTTCTTGAAGACGACTGGCAACGGTGAGATCCACGGTTATATGCGGCTCTACTGGATGAGCATGACCAACAACTACACGCCGCCCACGCTCCGATAGCGAGCCGGACGAGCATTGGAGCACAGAATGGACCGGTCAGACGACCTGCTGACCCAACGTACCGAGATGGCGCGCGTCCTCGGACTGAACGAGCCCGTACCCGAATCGGTGCTGAGGGCGGCACTCGCCGACGACTCCTACGCCACCAATCTCCTGATCTGCCGTCGACGGCCGGACCTGCTCCAGCACCTCCTCGACAAACCGCCCCAGCGAACGGACCGCGACATTCCAGCGCGCGAACTCCTCGCCAAGGGCACCGCCGCGCTGGCCCGCTGGGCGCGAACCGGCTTCAGCGTCGTCGATGAGGCGACCTACGCGCGCCGCACGCAAGCCTGCCGTCAGTGTCCCTCGCTCAGGCAACCGGAATCCAGTGGGGCGCGCCGGGCGCTCCGGGCCGTCAGCACCGCGGGCCTCGATGACAAAGCGATGTGCGGCATGTGCGGGTGCACGATCTCCCAAAAGGCCCGCCTGCCGACGGAACAATGCCCGGCCCGCCACCCGGACGACCCAGGCAAAACCCGTTGGGGCGAGCAGGTCGACAGCACCACCTGAGCGGCGCCGCCCACGAGATGCCGTTACGAAAGCAAAGGAGTTCGACCATGAACGACTACAATCCGGATGAATGCTCGAAGAAGCTCAAGGATGGCGGATTTATTCCGCCGTGCGATGACATCAGCCAGCAGCTACCCCTGCACTGCGACAACTACGGCGAACTGGTCCACGAAACCTGCAAGAGACATAAGGACATCGGGCCGTATTATCCCATCCAAATGACGGCCTGTGTACTCAGGGACGAGCACGACCAAATCCTGGAGTACAGATATATCGATGACCCGCACATGTTCCAAAAATGCCAAGAACTGCACAACCAGACGAAACAGGACTGGGAGCCCTACCTCTGTTTTTGCTGCTGTGCGTGTCTGGCCTACGGGACACCGGTGGAAACCCCCATGGGCGCCCGGGCGATCGAGTCGGTGCGCACCGGCGACCAGGTGCTGGCCGCGGCACCGAACGGCGCGTCCGGCGATCTGTCATGGAAACCGGCGGAGGTCACCTTCAGCGGGGGTGCGGAAGGTGGCACCAGCCAGAACATGGTCTACCTGGGCTACGGCCGCACGGGGCCCGACCAGGACCTCATCTGCTCGACCGACCAGGTCCTCATGGTCGACGGGGGGAAGCTGGTGCGCGCCGGCCAGCTGCACCACGGCGACCAGCTCGTCGACAAGGACGGCAACCCCGTCACCATCCACACCATCGCCATCGGCGCCTACACCGGGGGCGTGCACCATATCGGCACCGCCACCGTCGATGATCTGGCCGCCGAACATCTCGTCATCGTCGGCGGAGTCGTCGGCGGCGACTACTACATGCAGCTCAACTATGACTCGCTGCCCAACGGGTACAGGGTCGACGACGCCGAGGAACGCCCCCAGCTGTGGAGCGCCGACTACACCTCACGGGCAGGCGAGCCGCACCCGCTGAACATGATCTTCGAGGCGCCGGGAGGGGCGAAGGGCACCACGCCGCGATCCGCCACCGGGCAGTTCACCGCCTACAGCCGCGAGCCGTCCCGGCCGGAGGGCATCTCCGCCGACCTGCTCACACCCGCCCAGGCCGCGGACGTGCTGGCCAACGGCCATCAGATCAACATGTCCAACCCGATCCCGCACTACGTCGCCGAGAACATCTTCAAGCTGCTCGGAGGCTTTCACCCCGACATCGACTTCTACCTCGACTGGGCCGACCCGACGCCCAACGTGTACGCCCTCAGCCAGTACGGACGCAAGATCGTCATCGTCACCGGTGGTCTCGCCCGCCTGAAGGAGATCGGCTACCACGGGCTCATCATGGCGATCGCGCATGGCGTGGAACGCTTCTCCGGACAGAAGCCGCTCGACGCCGACGGCTTCAGCGTCACCGGCCTGGCCGACTATCTCGCCTTCGCCGTCGACGGACAGAGCATCTGGTGGCATCCCCCGGAGGCCACCGTCTGCCCGCCCGTGGCCTACAAGGACATGAGCGCCCTCTTCGGGCTCATCACCCCGGCGAACTCGCACGCCGACCCCGACGACCCGCTCGATCGGCCCTCGGTCCAGTGCCGGCTGGACTGCGTCGGGGCCGGAGTCGCCGGCGCCTCGCTGCCCGAATGCGCGGGCGGCTCACCGAAGATCAAGGTGTCCCTCGAAGACGCCGTCGCCCAGGACGCCAAGACCCTGGTGCTCACGACCAACCTGCTGGTCACCAAGGACTCGGCGGCCGACACGAGCCACTACGTGCTCACCCCGCCGGCTCCCGTCCACCGCGCCCACCGCGACTCCGACTCCATGCCGTACCACATCCACCTGGCCGCCGACCTGGTCCCCGGCCACGAATACCGGATCAAGATCCGTGATCTGGTCGCCGACGGCGACCACGCCGGTGTGGACCCGGACCACGACACCCGGCCCTTCACGGTCCCCACGTGATCGAGCGGCGGAATCGCGTCCCCGCGGGAGGCGGTCGGACCGCCGGGAGCTGCTGACCCGGGCGGCGCGGGCCGGTCGGGGTCGTTTACGCGGTCCGGTCCGGGTATCGGCGGTAGATGGACGTGACCCGTTCGCGGAAGCTTCTCGGCATCTACCTCAACGATCACCTCGCCGCCGCGGCCGCCGGCGTCGCCCTGGCGCGCAGGCTCGCGCGCGGTCATCGCGGCTCGGACGAGCAGGCGCGGCTCGCGCGGCTGGCCGACGACGTCGCCGCCGACCGCGGCGCCCTCCTGGAGATCATCACCTCGCTCGGGCTGCCGGTCCGCCGGTACAAGAGCATGGCGATGGCGGTGGCCGAGAGGGCGGGACGCGCCAAGCTCAACGGCGGCCTGGTCCGCCGCTCGCCGCTGAGCGACGTGGTGGAGCTGGAGGCCATGACCCTCGCGGTCCAGGGGAAACGCGCCGGATGGCGCACCCTCCTCACCGTCGCCGACCGGGAGCCCGAGCTCGACACCGCGCGGCTGCGGCAGCTCCAGGCGCGCGCGGACGAGCAACTCGCCGTCCTGGAGCGGCTCCGGCAGGACGCCGTCCGGGCCGCGTTCGGCGAGGCGAGCGCCGCCGAACCGGCCGCGTCGCCGACGCCCTAGCACCGCCGGGGCGACGCGACGACCCGTGAGACGAGTCGTGCAGACCTTCCTTCCGCACGCGGACTTCGCCGCCACGGCCCGGGTCCTCGACCAGCGCAGGCTCGGCAAGCAGCGGGTCGAGGCGTTGCAGGTGCTGCGCGGTCTGACCGTCCCGGGCTACGGCTGGCGGAACCACCCGGCCGTGCGGATGTGGACCGGGTACGAGGAGGCGCTGGTCCGCTACGGGCTGGAGATCTGCCGCGAGTGGTCCGGCCTGGGGCACCGCGACACGTGCGCCGCCACGCTGACCACCGAGCTGGCCGGGGCGTCGGGGATCGAGCGGCCGCGCGACCAGCGGCGGCTGGCGGACGCCGGTGAGCTGCCGCCGTGGCTGGGCGACCCGGCGCTGCACCGCAGCCACCGCTCCGCGCTCATCCGGAAGGATTCCGCGTTCTACGGGCCGCGCTTCCCCGGCGTCCCCGCCGACCTGCCGTACGTATGGCCGCTTTCAGACCGCGACCGCGCGACCGGCCCCTCCTGACCGAGCGGGACGGCCTTCCCCCGAAGGAGGCGCGGTTCGGCCTATTCCGGACGGGTATGGCTGAGCGCGTTCCGGCCGGACGGGCATCGGGATCATGACATCGGGGGACGCCTATGCGGACACGATGGAGGCGCCGTGCGCGAGCGGCGCGCTGGCCCGCGGGCATGGGGATCGCCGGGTGGCGGTGGCTGCGGCGCTCGAGGCGGGTGTCGCGGCGCAGGCTCCGCTCGGGCGCGCTGCCAGAGGCCGCGCAGTTCCCGCGACGCGGCGGGTCCCGGATGCAGGGTGCGCGCCAGGGCGTCGGCCCCGGCTTCCAACGGCGTTACATCGTCCGGATCACCGGCAGCCCGCTGACCCCGGCGCAACTGATGACCCGGCTCGCGGACGATCTCAACGCCGCGTCGCCGGTGGAGGTCGCCGTCTTCGACAAGACGGCGGGGGGCTCCCGGCGCCCGGCGGTCGGCGACGAGTACGTGGTCCACATGCCGGGACCGTGGAACTGTCCCGTGCGGGTGGTGGAGCAGACGCCGGTGTCGTTCCGGTTCGCGACCCTGCGCGGCCATATGGAGGCCGGTGAGATCGAGTTCCGGGTGGCGGAGGGCCGGGACGGCGGCCTGGTCTTCATGATCGAGTCCTGGGCGCGCAGCGGCGACCGGCTGGCGGAACTCCTCTACTCCAAGGTGGGCATCGCGAAGGAAATGCAACTGCACATGTGGTCGCATTTCTGCATGCGGGTCGCCGAACTCTCGGGCGGCAGCATGGCCGGAAAGATAGAGGTTCAGACGGAACGAAAGGAGGCCGCCGAGCCCGGGCGGCGGAGACGGCCGGGCGCCCGCGCCGTCGAAGCGGTTTTCGCGCGGGGTTTCGCGCTGGCGGCCAAACGGCTGCGGAACCGGCCACTGCACCCGAAGGGCCTTGTGGTCGATGCCGCCTTGCGCCTGCACGGCACGTCCCAACGCTGGGGGGTGCCATTGCTGGACGACCAGACCGAACTGGCGGGCAAAGCGCGGCTGTCCCGAGCGGTGGGCCTGCCGCCCGCACTTCCGGACATCCTTGGACTGGCCTTGCGATGGACGCAGCCGGACAACGGAGACACCGCCGAACTGTTGCTGGCC
The DNA here is from genome assembly GCF_004348735.1 of Actinomadura sp. KC06. GTDB lineage: Bacteria > Actinomycetota > Actinomycetes > Streptosporangiales > Streptosporangiaceae > Spirillospora. Next base: position 8,446 of record NZ_SMKT01000180.1, on the reverse strand, counting down.
ACGACCGGGCGCGGCATTCTCGGGCGCCGTCTGCTCCGTCCCATGAGGCGCTGGAGTCCCGCCTTCTACGGCTCCCTGCTGGCATACCGGGTCGGTGATCGCCGCGTCCTGCTGGGCGCGGTCGCCCGGGAAACACCTCGCGCGGCCGCCGACCTCCGAGCCCTCGCACATGCCCTACACGAAGGGCCGCTGCTCTTCGACCTGGTGGTGGCTACCGAGTACGGCCAGTGGGAACGGTTCGGCGAACTGCGGCTCACCGGACCGCCGCTCAGTGACGAACGTGAGCCGATGCGTTTCAATCCGGCCCTGCACCCCATATCCGAACTGCATCCCGCGGGGCTGTTCCAGCAGGTGCGCGGCGCGACCTACGCGACCGTCCAGCGAACCGCGCCCCCTGGCCGTCACTCCGTCCGCCCGAGAGACCGCGTCCCGGCGGGGCGCATGCGACGGCGGTACGACGAACTGCACCGCCTCCCCCTCAATTTCGACCCGCGGCGGCATGACATGAACAAGTCGGAAAAGGGCTGGCACGTCGACGACTACCGGCAGCAGTTGCCCCCGGAGCCGCCGGGTCCTCCGGTTCCGGGCGGAAGCTGGGAGGTCGCCCGGCGTCTCGTCGGCGACTACGAGTACGCCGACCCGGCCATCATCCGCCGGATCTGCCGTTCCGGCCCGCCCGAGCCCGGCAGGGAAATGCTGCTCGAAGGCCGGTTCTACGGCCTGCGCTTTCACCTCGGCGTCCGGGTCGGCGACATCGTCGACACGACCATCGAAAGGAACGGACGCCGGGTGAGGGTGTGGGGCTGGAACTACCAGACGCTGGAAGGGCACCTCGAACGCGGCCAAATGAACCAGGAGGTGCGCAAATGGCTCGACACGGGCGAGGTGGAATTCCACATCCACGTTTTCTCGCAGGGCGCGTCCACGGCTCACCCCGTCGTCCGTCTCGGTTTCCTGCTCTTCGGCCGCTACATGCAACTGAAGTTCTACAAACGGGCCTGCCGCCGCATGAAAACGCTCACAGCGTCCGCCCTGACCGCCCCCAACCGCGCGCCTCCCCGAGGCTGAGCAGGAGAGCGGCGGACGATCGCGGAGCTACCGGCCGGGGCCCTACCGGCACGGCTGGCCGGTGCGGGGGTCGGGTAGGGGGTTGGCCAGGTTTCGGCGAGGTCTACGCGGGCTGCGACGATCTCGGTGCGTAGTTGTTCCGCGGTGAAGGTGGGGCCGCCGATGAGCGTGCGCAGGCCCGTCGCCCGGCGTAGCTGTTCGGCCAGTTGGACGGTCGCGAGCTGGGCTGTGGCGTCGGGGGTGGCCGGTTGGAGCCGGACGATGTCCAGACCGGCGTCGGCCAGGTGGTTCAGGCCGTCCACTAGCGCCTCGGTGCCGGACTGGTACGGCGCTGTCTCAGGCCAGCCCAGGTCCACGGCGATCAGGCGGAGGAACGCGCTGTTCTTGCGAAGGACGCTGATGGTTTCGGCGAGATGGCGCAGCGAACTGGAGGATGCGGAGAGGTCGAACTCGACCAGGCGGAACTCGGCCTCTACGGCCTTGTCGTGCGCCGCCCGGTCGTTGGCGGCGCCCCGGACGCCGAGCATGGCCGGTTGGCGGGGAACCGTCGCGTTCAAGGGCGGCGAGCCGTCCAACCCGCATAAGTACGCCAGCGCGGGGCCAAGCCGGTCGTCGAGCTCCAGGACGGCACGATGATGCGGAAATGCCGGGCGCGCGAGGTGTCCGGGGCCGAGAAGGACCTCTGGTGGGATCGGGTGGTTGGGCGCGTTCCCTGACCCCCGCCGACCCACCAGCGCAAGACCGACCGCAAGAGCCCGGTGGGTAGGTGCGCGGTGAGCTGCCCGACGCGGCGTTATGCCTGGCCGGTATCGATGCGGCTGATTTTTCCGTCGTTGACGGCGAAGCGCCAGACGGTGCGCATCTGGCCCCAAGTGTCGTTGCGGTAGTCGGCGACCAGCGAACGTCCCTGATCGCTCTCGGACACCACGTCCATGTGGCCGCCGGAGACGAAGATCTCGCGGTCAGCCCAGTCTGACAGGTCCCGTTCACTGCCGTCGTCGTAGAGCCTGGCGTCCTGGGTGAGCACGGCGAAGAAGCCGTCGCGATCGTTGGCGTTGATCGCGGACACCAGCGCCCGGACCACCGGCTCGGAAAGCTCGTCGGTCTTCAGCATGAACCATCCCCCGATATGACATGGCCGGTCACCGGCCTTCCCGAATACGGGATCGGTACCCGGCATCCCTCTGCCGAAGCCGCAAGCCCCACCCCTGCCCAGCGCGGCCCGACCGGCGCGCCGTCCAAGGGCGTTCTGCCCCTTCTCGGGGTCGACGCGGTAAAGATCGCCGTCGGCACCGTGGCCTGCCCCGGCACGAAGCGAGCGCAAGACCAGACCGGTCACACGCGGCGGATTAGTGCGCCGATAGGGTCCGGTTGGCTGGTCGTGGTCGTGGTCGTGGCGCGGCGTTCGATAGACCCGTTAGGACGTGACCACGACTCCGCCGATGCCTGTACGTCCGGCTGGGGTGCCTACGAGTTCGACCGTCACGCCATCGCGGACGCGCTCCCCGAAGACGTCGACGATGGCGTCGGTGACTCCGGAGACGAGTCGGGCGACGATCTCGTCGGCGTCGGGTCGGCTGAACGCGGCCTCCTTGATGCCGAACGTGACGCTCGGCGCGGATGCTTGTGCCGGCACGCCACCGATGCCCCATCGGCTGGGCGGAAGGCCGATCAACTGCACGACCGCGATGCTTCGGGCCCAGTCCCCGTAGACGGCGACCGCATCGGTCAGTTTCTCGATCAGTGCGGCCTCACGGCCAGCCAGGCCGCTGGCCGCGGACGTGATCCTGCTACAGGAGATGAATCCGAACTCGACTGAGGTGCTACAGCGGGCCGCTGGGGCGGACTGGCTCGTCCGCGCGGTCGATCTGCGCCCCGCGATGCCCGACGATCGGCCAGGGCGGCCCCGTGGCGTCGCGATCGCCGGTCGAGGGCCACACCCGCGTTCGAGCCGGCTGCTGACGGAATGCCCGTTGCCCGTTCGACGGGTGGTGGCTGGCCACTGCGCTACGCCGCGCCGCACCCTGCAGCGAGCCGACGACTTGCTGCCCGGCGACACGGACCGGGCGACGCGCGCTTCGCTGCTGGGCTGCCAAGCCGAGGAAACCGCCGCGTTGGGCGTCCCGTCAGCCCGAGACCTAGTCGAGCGAGCGTCGAACCTCATGGCCGATGCGCGTCCCGACGCAGAGCGCTCCTGGGCCCGGTGCCTGGAGTCGTCCCGCTTCTCGTACATGCACCTGACCATCACCACGCGGCTCGACGACGAGGACGCGGCGAACTCCACTGCCGAGCAGGCCCGTCCCCGGGTGGGACCTGTGGGAATTCCGTGGGACGATCACGAAGGCCAGACTGCGTTAGCCAGGGTGAGACTAGGCGATCCTAGGGACCTGACCTGCGGTGACCTTGATCACCGGACGTGGCCAGGGGCGTCTTACTTACTTGTGGTCCAAGATGTCGAGGGTTCAAGTCCCCCACTCATCCCTGGGGCATGAACGAAAAGGCCCTGGTCATGGCGATGCTGACCAAGGCTTCTCTGTGTCCCACGTCAGGCTCCCATCCAGGATCTCCGATTCCGGAGCGATCTTGCCTTAGGCTCCTCGTGACGTTGGTACACACCCATAGCCGCAGGTGTCTAGGAGTACCCCCTGCCGGGTCACCCATCGGCGCGCCGCGAATGGCTATCTGGCGGAGTTGTGAGTCTCCGCCAGGCGGTCGCCCAGCTACGCACATCCTCATCTCCTCCACCAGAACCTCGTATGAAGGCCTCCAAGGTTGCGAGCTTCTTCGGCAACGCATTGAGGCGAAGAATGTTTGCCAATGTGCCGTATGAAGGCCCGCCCGGCACTCGTTCAGCCATGTCGCGATAGCTCGGATTGCCCGCCCATTCTCGATAACGACGCAGCAAATCAAGGAGCTCGAATGCACTATTCGCCGCAAGAGGGTCCGGCTTGCATTCATACCCCTGAACGTCGGGTATCACAACGGGTCCGACGCCAGATTCACCAAGCACATTTCCCGCGCGCCGCAGTTCTTCCTTCACTGTCTGAGTCGCCAGGTCGGCGGTGACTCTCCTTAGGTTCCCCTCTGCATCCGAGATGCGCTGCCGTAGCGCTTCGCGTCGCTGAGTGACAGCCTGAGAACGCATCACAGCATGTTCAAATTCGTCGAGGCAGCGCCGAAGCTTATCAACACTCCAGTTTCGTCCTGTCGCCATGAACCCGGCGGCGACTCTTCTAAGCCAGGCCGTCTCCGTAACCTCGTACGTTCCCGAAAGGAGTAGCCAGAGCTCATCGGTGGATATCAGCGCCCGATATGCGATATCGGAGGGCTCGGCCCCTGCGTCGACGCGATCGATAAAGGCAGCGCCCAGAAGGGCAGTGAGATGCGCCTTGCTGCGATACAGCTCCTCCTGTACCTCCCGAAATTCTCGGTCGATCGATTCCTCGTCGGCCTTAGCGCTACGCAGGCGCGCCTTGGCGAACTCCAACCCCTCGTCCGTCCGCCACGCCTTCCGAGTCACCTGAGAGACCTCAGTCTGCATCGGTGTTCACTGCAGAGAGGTGGGGTCGTCGCCAGCGGAACCTGCTCTTTTGATCAGGATCTGCATGGTCAGGGCACCCCCTACACCAAGTGCCAATGTGACGATCAGGGCGTATAGGGCCGGGTAACCCATCTGGACCAACAGCCCACAGAAGCTGGTCAGCGTCGCGATGACCGTGTCGAGCCCCACCGATTCCAGCGGTCGTCTCGGAACGGGGTTGTGCCCCTCACCGGGCAGCGAGGGAGGTTCTGCGCCCACACGGGCCTCCACAGTTAGGTACGGCGGATCGGACGGGACTTCCGAAAGCCAAATGATCAATGAGGGGTGGAGCCTTCACAGATCGACGGCTTCGACGAAATATCATGCCACGATCGCAAGACCTTTCCAGTGAGCGGCAAACACGCATGAGACATAAACAGACAAAAGCGACAATTCACGGGCGCGCCCGGGTATAAGATCCTCCACCATGAACGAGATCTGTTTAAAACTGTTGAGTCTCGATAAGAAACGTCACCAAAGCCCACCGCCATCACTCGGTCGATGTCTAATCGCCATGTGATCGTGTCCGGCCCTGGCCGGGATCACTGCGGTCTCCATCAGCTTGGTTCGGTGGATCGGACGGGCGAGCGGAGACAATCAAGAGGGCCGTGTGATGCTGTGCGGCTTCTCGGGCCCGGACTGGTGGGTGGAGCCCCAGTCCGGGCCTGGCCGCCATGTTCTCCCCCTACAGGTCAAGCCCTCTACGATGGGCGACCATCGGGGGATGGACGGGTCGGTACCGCCAGTTGGCAACGCCGAATGCCGGAAGCCGCGGCAGTGGCGGCGTTCAACTCGAGGCCTCCGGGTTCGATGACGTCCTTTGATCGGCAGTGCGCGAGGACCGTCCGGTGATGGCACCGTGATCGCACAAACGGCGCCTTCCTACACCCAACCAGACCCCACCAGCCCACACGAAGGACCATCGCGCAGCCACGCTGACCTTGCCAAACCCGCCACGGCCAACCTGGGCCTCACGACGGACGTCACTCTCCTAATGCGGTTCGGGTGGGCGTCCCTCGGGGATGGGGGTCCCGGTCCTGTAGTCACGACCGAGTCGGTCGATACCACACCCCCGGGTCCGAGCAACCACGGCGACGATCACCTCGTCGGAGTCGGACAACACCACCGGCTACCTCCAACCGCGGACAACATCGGCGCCGCGAAGACCGGCAGAGCGAAAGCTCGGAGTCACAGTCGTCGGCCAGAATCAACGATGACCCCGGCTGACCGAAGTCAGCGTTAGTAATCGAGAACGGCAGGGGCAACTAGTGTGCGGCCTCAAACCGTTCGACCACGTTGGCGGGGATGCGCCCGCGGTGGTTGACCTTGATACCGGACTGCTTCGCCCATTCCCGGATCTCGGCCGACCGTTCCCGGTTGCCGGCCCCACGAGCCCCTGACCGTCTGCCCTGGGTGGTCTTGATGGGGCGACCGCTTTCCATGTAGGTGTGCAGCGTCCGGCGGAGTTTGTTCGCGTTTTTCTCGCTCAAGTCGATCTCGTAGGTCCTGCCGTCCAGGCCGAAGGAGACGGTCTCTTCAGCCGCACCACCGTCGAGGTCGTCGGTCATGATGACTTGCACCTTTTGAGCCATTTCTCAACCTTCACCTTGGGTCGTCGCATCACTCTTACGCTAGCGAATCGAGCGTAGCGTTGCCTTAAAAGCCTGGAGTCGCTCCGGTGGTAGTGGAGGGTGCGGTAATCCGAGGAGGACGCGGTGGTGGAGAAGGCGGTTGGCCGCCTCGGCGACGCATCTGATTCTTGATCAGTCTGGTCTCGGGGTTGACGCCGTGCGGAGTCTGGAGGCCCTGGTGCGCCGCACGGTGCCGACGATTCCAGCCACGCGCGCTCATCGTTGCCACCCACCGGCTGCATGGCGTCGCGGCCCAGGTCATCTCGCGGCGTTCAGGTCGCAGCGTCATAGGGGTTGTACTAGACACCTAAGATCGCCCCACACTCGGCGTTCGACCTGGAGGTCCTCCCGCCCCGTTTGAGGACGACGTCACGGATGGCGCACGTCAATTCTGCCCGCACATGTTCTTGTACCCGTCCATGGCTTCTTTCTCGTCCATCGCGGCGTACTGCTTGCCGTCGATGTCGATGGTGTCGCCACTCTTGCTGACGATGATCGGTTCGGTGCCGCGCCCGCCCGACCAGATGACCTGGTCGGCTGCGTCGTTGAGCTCGCCGGTCTTCTTCGCCTCGTCGTTGATGATGACGGCGCTCTTCCCGGTGCTTTCGCACCCGAACGTATGGTACGAGACGCTGCTTCCGTCAATGGTGATTCTGCCGTCCTCGTCGTAGTACGCACCGTCGAGGTCGCTTCCGCCGCAGGCGGAGAGCGTGAGAGCGGCCACGATGGTCAAAGCCGCGGCAGCTGCGGTCCACTTGCCGCTCCTGGCAATCATGGTCGTCTCCCTCTGCATCCGTCTGCCGCATTCACTACGGCATCCTCGTTTGCCAGCCACGGTGCCACAGAAAGCGGTTCACATGGCACAAATAGTCGAATGCCTGTTCGACAACGGATGGGGGGATGCCCGGTGGGTGGGGCGAGATCGCGTGATGGTGGCTCTGCGGCTCCGGGGCGGTGACATCAAGTTCGGCGCAGCGGTACGGCCGTGGCGATCAGCCCTCTTCCATGATGAGCGGCGTCCATTCGCCGAGAGCCTCGCAGGGGAGGCAGGTGCCGCAGCACGCCGCACCTGCGGAGACGCACTCCAGCAGCAGGTATCGGGCGTGACCGGTGTGCCAGTCGCCTGTCTCCGCGTCGGGACCGGGAGTCACCCCGCAGTAGGGGACGAGATCCCTGGCGGGGTCGAGGTAGAGGTGGTGTACGACGTCGCGAGGCATGCCGGCCATGGTGTCAGAAGACGCTGGCGCTTCTTCCTCGTCTGTGAGCCGACAACGGCACAGAGGAGTCCCGCGTGCACGCCCCAGCCCGATGGCCCGTATCCACCTATGGATAGGAACTGTCGGCTGGATATCCAATTCATCCCCTCTGCTGAGGCTCGAAATCTGCCGCCGCTGACCGTCACGACCTCCCAGGAAGGAGAAACCGGGCGCCCACCTGTACCGAGGTAAGCGCCCGGCCATTCGCGATGGCCTACGCCGAGAAACGCGGTCGCTACTTCCGTGGCCGCTACCGCAACCCCCGGGCGTCATCCCCCAATGGGGCACCGTGTCCGCCCACAAGGACGGCGGCTATCCTTTCACCACCAAGACCGACGCGCTCAACGCCGCCAACGATAAAGAAGCCGAGATCCGCAGCCTGGTCGCACTGTGGGACGGACCGCCCGTCGAGGGTGTCACGCTCGACCAGTGGCAACGCCTCCTGGCCGGGCGGCGGCGAGCCCGTGGAGAAAAGAACCCTTTCGCCGGGGAAATCACCTTCCGGGAATGGATCGAGACCAAATGGTTCCCCGCCCAGGACATCGAGGACAGCAGCCTCCACACCTACGAACAGCACCTGCGGCTGCGGATTTTCCCAAAGTTCGGCGACGTGCCCATTAACACGATCGTCGAGCGAGAAGAGGTTGAGGCATGGGCCATCGAACTGCGTCGCCGGTATGCTCGTAGCACGGTGGGAAACACCCGGGACCTCCTGTCCACCATCCTCGGCGACGCCTACGAAGCAGGTCTGGTCGACGTCAATGCCGCCGCTCGCCGCCGACGACGAAGACGAGGCAAGGTGATCGATCAACGCGCCCAGACCGTTCAAGAGCCACGACCGTGGGCTACACCGCTGGAAGCGCTGCTGATCGCCGAACGATGCGCTGTGCTGACCGGACGGAACGACGACT
>NZ_SMKT01000017.1 GCF_004348735.1 Actinomadura sp. KC06 | reverse complement strand
GACGCGGGGCGGGCGGTGGACGGGGCGTATGCGGGCCCTCGGGTTGACGGCCTGGGCGGTGATGTCGAACGTGCCGTCCTCGATGGTGTGGCACATGCCCCGGACGGAGCGTTCGCCGAACGGCTCGACGTCGAGGAGGGCGCCGCAGGAGCGGAGCTGGAAGAAGCCGTGCGTCTCGGAGACCAGCTCGTATTCGACGTCCATGTAGTGCTGGGCGAAGCCGGGGTCGAGCTGGAGGCATTTGAAGATGGCGGAGACGCCGGTGCCCTCGATCTTCATGATCTCGCGGATGCGGCGGGTGTAGACGGGGCTGGCGCCCTTCCACTCCTCGATCGCGATCTCCTCGACGACGCGCTGGCCGTAGCGCAGGCCGACGGCGGTGAGGGCGGAGCGGTCGAGGATCTGGGCGATCAGCGCGTACTCGCGGACGAGCCGGACAAGCGCCTCCTTGGAGAGGTCCTCGAAGCGGAAGTCGGGATCGAATTCGCCGGAATAGTCCTTGCGTTCCGTCATGGCGTGAACTGTAATCTGGACACGTGTCCAGAACAACCGAACGCTTGCTTCTGCTGGACGGCCGCCAGACCCCCGGCGGGGGCGGCGCCTTCGAGACGGTCGATCCGGCGACCGAGGAGGTGCTCGGCACCGCCGCCGACGCCACCAGGGACGACATGGACCGCGCGATCGGGGCGATCCGGCGGGCGTTCGACGAGACGTCCTGGTGCGTGGACGTGGAGTTCCGCGTCCGGTGCCTGAGGCAGCTCCGCGAGGCGTTGCGAAGGCGCGCGGACGAGCTCAGGGAACTCACGATCAAGGAGGTGGGCGCGCCGCGGTTCCTGACGTTCGGGGCCCAGCTCGACGCGCCCGTGGACGATCTCGGCTGGTTCGCCGATCTCGCCGCGTCCTACGAGTGGGAGCGGGATCTCGGGCGGGCCGAGCCGATGGGGATGCCCACCCGCCGGCGGGTCCGGCGGGAGGCCGCGGGGGTGGTCGGCGCGATCACCCCGTGGAACTTCCCGCATCAGATCAACCTGGCGAAGCTGGGCCCGGCGCTGGCCGCGGGGAACACGGTGGTGCTCAAGCCGGCGCCCGACACGCCGTGGTGCGCGGCGGTGCTCGGCGAGATCATCGCCGCGGAGACGGACATCCCGCCGGGCGTCGTCAACGTGATCACGTCGTCCGATCATGGGCTGGGCGCGCAGCTGGCGCGGGACCCGCGCGTCGATCTGGTGTCGTTCACCGGGTCCACGGCGACGGGACGAAGCGTCATGGCGAGCGCGGCGGCCACGGTCAAGAAGGTCTTCCTTGAGCTGGGCGGCAAGTCGGCGTTCGTGGTGCTGGACGACGCCGACCTGCGGGCCGCCTGCTCGTACGCGGCGTTCTCCGGCGTCGCCCATGCCGGGCAGGGCTGCGCGATCACGACGCGGATCCTCGTCCCGCGCGGGAGATACGAGGAGGCCGTCGAGATCACGGCGGGCACGCTGGCGAAGCTGGGTGTCGGCGATCCCGGCGACGACCGGACGGTCTGCGGCCCGGTGATCTCAGCGCGGCAGCGGGCGCGGATCGAGGGGTATCTGGAGCTGGCGGTCGAGGAGGGCGGTTCGTTCGCCTGCGGCGGCGGCCGTCCGGCCGGGCGGGAGAAGGGCTTCTGGATCGAGCCGACCCTCGTCACCGGGCTGACCAACGGGTGCCGGACGGCGCGCGAGGAGATCTTCGGACCCGTCCTGGTGATGCTGCCGCACGGCGGCGACGACGACGCGGTCCGCATCGCGAACGACTCGCCCTACGGGCTGTCAGGCGCCGTGCACGGCGGGAACGTGGAGCGGGCGCGGGGGGTGGCGAGACGGTTGCGCGCCGGGACCGTCAGCGTGAACGGCGGCGTCTGGTACGGCGCGGACGTCCCCTTCGGCGGCTACAAGCAGTCGGGCATCGGACGCGAGATGGGCGCGGCCGGGTTCGAGGAGTACTTGGAGACCAAGGCGATCGCGGAGGGGCTGTGACGAGGTTCACGGGAAGGGTCGCGGTGGTGACCGGAGCCGCGCAGGGCATCGGTGAGGCGTATGCGCGGGCGCTGGCGTCCGAGGGCGCGTCCGTGGTCGTCGCCGACGTCGACGAGCGCGGGCGGGCCGTCGCCGACGACGTCGAGGGCCTGTTCGTGCGGACGGACGTGTCCGACCCCGCGTCGGTCGAGGCCATGGCGGCGACGGCGGCGGAGCGGTTCGGCGGCATCGACCATCTCGTCAGCAACGCCGCCATCTTCGGGACGATGAAGCTCGACTTCCTCTTCTCCGTCGACTGGGACTACTACAGGAAGTTCATGTCCGTGAACATGGACGGGGCGTTGCTCTGCGCCCGCGCCTGCTACCCGTACATGCGAGCGCGCGGCGGCGGGTCGATCGTCAACCAGTCGTCCACGGCGGCGTGGCAGTACTCCGGCTTCTACGGGCTCGCGAAGGTCGGCGTCAACGGCCTCACGCAGCAGCTCGCGCACGAGCTGGGCGGCATGAACATCCGGGTGAACGCGATCGCGCCCGGGCCGATCGACACCGAGGCCGGCCGCAGGGTCGTGCCCGGCGGGATGGCGGAGAAGATCGTCCAGGAGAAGATGGCGCTCAAGCGGATGGGCACGCCCGCCGACCTGGTCGGGACGTGCCTGTTCCTGCTGTCGGACGAGGCCGCCTGGATCACCGGCCAGATCGTCAACGTGGACGGCGGGGAGGTGTTCCGCTCATGAGCGTGGGGTTCGTCGGGCTCGGGCAGATGGGCGCTCCGATGGCGGCGCACCTCGCCGGGGACGGCCTGGTCGTGTACGACTCCCGCGCGGAGGCGATGGCTCCGCTGGTGCAGGCGGGCGCGCGGGCGGCACGGAGCGTCGCCGACGTGGCCGCACACGCGGATCTGGTCTCGGTGATGGTCCGGGACGACGACCAGGTGCGGCGGGTGGGCGCGGAGGTGCTGGCCAGCGCCCGTCCCGGCACGGTCCTGGCGATCCACTCGACGATCCGCGCGGCCACGGCGCAGGACCTCGCGGCACAGGCCGGACGGTACGGGATCGAGGTCGTGGACGCGCCGGTCAGCGGCGGGTTCATGGGGGCGAGCGCGGGCACCCTCGCGGTCATGGTCGGCGGGTCGGACGAGGCGTTCGAGCGCTGCCGCGACCCGTTCGGGACGTGGGCGGACCTCGTCCTGCACATGGGTCCGGTCGGTGCCGGGACCCGCACGAAACTGGCCCGCAACCTGCTGCATTTCGTGGCGTTCGCCGCGGCGGCGGAGGCGCAGCGGCTGGCGGAGGCGTCCGGGGTGTCGCTGCGGAAGCTGGGCCGGGTGGTCCGGCACACCGACGCGGTCACGGGCGGCCCCGGCATGGTGATGCTGCGGCCGACGACCGCGCCGATGCTCCCGGACGACGACCTGTACGACACGCTCCGGCATGTTCGGGATCTGGGCGAGAAGGACCTGTCGCTCGCCGTCGAGCTGGCCGGAGAGCTGGGCGTGGACGTCCCGCTCGCCCGGCTGTCCCTCGACCGCCTCGCCACCGGCCTCGGGCTGACAGGAGAGAACGACGGAGAGCGGGATGGAGACCACGATGGATGAGCGGCGTGAGCGCGGGCTGGAGATGATGAGGGAGGTCTACGGGTGGGAGGTCGGTGACGCGCCCGGCGACTTCTTCGGGATCACCGTCGACCACCTCTTCGGCGAGATCTGGACGCGTCCCGGGCTGAGCATGCGCGACCGGCGGCTGCTGCTCGTCGGCGTCCTGGCCGGTCAGGGGCTGAACGACGTGCTCGACATCCAGATCCCGGCGGCGCTGGCCCGCGGCGACCTGTCGCCGGACGAGTTGCGCGAGATCGGCATCTTCCTGACCCACTACGTCGGCTGGCCGCTAGGGTCCAGGCTGTGCGTGCAGATCGACAGGCTGATCGCCGAGCACGCGAAACGCCGGTAAAGCGAAAAGTCGGTACTTAGGCGGAACCTGGCTGGCGGAGCGAGCGTCCAAAGTCCATGCGTGGACGTTCCATCGTGTCGGTCGCGACCGTACTGGTGCTCGCCGGATCCACCGCCTGCAGCAGATCGTCCGGCCCCCATGACCCGCCGGTCCCGGCACCGCCGATGCGGCTCGTCGCCTATGACGGCTGCGACGCCCTCCTGGACGGTCTGCGCAAAGCGACGGCGGACAAGGTCGGCCCGTACGGGCTGACCGACGGCATCCCGGCGTTCGGGCTGCCCGAGGGCGACACCGCGCTGCGGAAGGGCCCGCAGGCGGCCCAGGCGCCGGGCGGGGCGCAGGGCTCACCCCCGCAGCATTCCACGACCAACTCCCACGAGGCGGGCGCGGACGAGCCCGACCTCGTCAAGACCGACGGCCGCCGGATCGTGACGCTCGCGGACGGCGAGCTCCAGGTCATCGACCCCGCCACCCGCAAGGTCGCGCACACGCTGGACATCCCGGGGCCCGAGGGCATCGGCCCGCACGGCAGCGGGCAGATGCTGCTCAGCGGCGACCGCGTGCTCGTGATGACCCAGCGCCCGATGATGATCCCTTACGGGCGCCCGTCGGGCCCGGAGCTGGACGGCTCGTCCAAGCCCGCGCGGCCCTCCGAGCCGGGGCGGCCGGCGCCGTCGACGCGCCTGACGCTGATCGACATCTCCGGCGCCCCGAAGGTCGTCGGGACCATGACGACCGAGGCCGACTACATGGACGCGCGGCAGAGCGGCTCCACGGTGCGGGTCGTGATGCAGTCCAGGCCGCGGATCGACTTCCCGACCCGCGACGACCACGGCCCGGGCCACGGCCCGAGGGACGAGGAGAAGGCCGTCGAGGCGAACCGGGCGGCCGTGATGAAGGCGCCGCTCGACGCCTGGCTCCCCGCCTTCCAGGTGGACGCCGGGAACGGCGGCGCAGGGAAGAAGTACCAGCCTCCTTGCGACCAGGTCAGCCGTCCGGCCTCGTACGCGGGTTCGTCCATGCTGAGCGTGCTGACGTTCGACCTGTCGCAGGGGCTCGGTGACCCGCAGGCCATCGCCGTCACCGCCGAGGGGTCGACCGTCTACGGCAACGGGAAGAGCCTCTACGTCACCGGCACTCCCCCGCAGCCGTTCGTCCCGATGCCGAGGAGGTCGTCGGCGAAGCCGCCCGAGCAGCGCACCGACGTGTACAAGTTCGACGTCGGCGGCAAGGGACGTCCCCGCTATGTGGCGTCCGGTTCGGTGAAGGGCGACCTGCTCAACCAGTACTCGATGTCGGAGCACGACGGGAACCTGCGCCTGGCGACGACGACCAGCCGGTTCGACCCGGGCAACCGGTCGTCCGAGAGTTCGGTGTACGTCCTCGCGCAGCGCGGCGCCCGGCTCGACGAGATCGGACGCGTCGACGGCCTCGGCAAGGGCGAGCGGATCTTCTCCGTCCGGTTCATGGGCCCGGCCGCGTACGTCGTGACGTTCCGTCAGGTCGACCCGCTGTACGTGCTCGACCTGACGGACCCGCGCCGCCCCCGCCGCACCGGCGAGCTGAAGATCCCCGGCTATTCCGCCTACCTGCATCCGGCAGGCGACGGACGGCTCCTCGGCGTCGGGCAGGACGCCGACAAGTCCGGCCGCAGGCTCGGCCTGCAGGTCTCGCTCTTCGACGTGAAATCCGAGCCGCGGCGGCTGGACGCCTACCGGCTCCCCGGGGCCAACGCCGCCGCGGAGTTCGAGCCGCACGCGTTCCTGTACTGGCCCGCGACGGGCCTGACGGTCCTCCCGGCCACCGGCGGACGGGACGGCGGCGGCGAGGCGCTCGTCCTCAAGGTCGAGGGCGACAAGGTGCGACGCGTTGGCACGGTGACGCACCCGATGGACGACGAGTACGGGCGCTCGATCCGGCGGTCGCTGATCGTCGGCGACACGCTCTGGACGATCTCCGACGCCGGCGCCCGCGCCACGGGCATCGCCGACCTGAAGGAACGCGCCTGGCTCGCCTTCGACTAGCCCAGACTGCCCGACCGGCCAGCGCAAACTGCCTGACCGGCTAGCGCAGGCCGCTCGACCGGCTAGCGCAGGCCGGTCGAGCGGTGCAGGGCCGTCTGGATGAGGCGGTCGACCAGCGCCGGGTAGTCGAGCCCGGTCGCGGCCCACATCTGCGGGAACGCCGACGCGGGCGTGAAGCCGGGCATGGTGTTGATCTCGTTGAGGATCCACCGGCCGTCCGGCGTGTGGAAGAAGTCGACGCGGGCGAGGCCCTCGCAGTCGAGGGCGTCGAACGCCCGGACGGCGAGGCGGCGGACCTCCTCGATCGCGGCGGGCGGCAGGTCCGGCGGGATCGCCATGCTGGTGGCGCCGTCGAGGTACTTGGTCTCGAAGTCGTAGAAGTCGTGGCCGCTCGCCATCAGCACCTCGGCGGGCAGGCTCGCCTCGGCGGGACCGTCGTCGACGCCCTGCAGCACGCCGCACTCGATCTCGCGGCCGTCGATGGCGGCCTCCACGATGACCTTCGGGTCGTGCTCGCGGGCCGCGTCCACGGCGGCCTCCAGGTCGGCCTCGTCGGTGACGCGGCTGATGCCCATGCTGGACCCGGCGCGGGACGGCTTGACGAACACGGGCCGGCCGTCCGCGAGGCCCAGCTCCTTGATCTCGTCGATCTTGCGCTTGCGCTCGCGCCGCCACTCCCGGTCGCCGACCAGGACGTACGGGCCGACGGGCAGCCCCTGCGCCTGCCAGACGAGCTTCATGAACCCCTTGTCCATGCCGACCGCGCTGGCCAGCACCCCGGCCCCGACGTAGCGGACGCCGGCCAGGTCGAGCAGCCCCTGGATGGTGCCGTCCTCGCCGTAGGGGCCGTGCAGCAGCGGCAGCACCACGTCGACCTCGGCGAGCCGTTCGGGGACCTCGCCCGGCCCGACGACCATCAGGCCGCGGCTGTCGGGGTCGAACGGCAGCGCGAGGACGCCGCCGGAGCCTGTCACCTCGGGCAGCCGGCCGTCCTCGATCGCGAGCCGCAGGTCGCCGGGCGGCAGCACCCAGCGTCCGTCGCGGGCGATGCCGATCGGCACCACCTCGTACCGGTCCCGGTCGATGGCGGCCATGACGGCCCCCGCGGTGACGCAGGAGATCGCGTGCTCGGAGCTGCGTCCGCCGAAGACCACGGCCACGCGGATCTTTGATGCCTGGGACATGAGGCCCGACCTTACCGCCGATCAGCAGGGATCGGCCACGAGCGGCCAGGCGCGGCGACGACGTCGGACCTGTGGCATGTCACACCCCGTACCGCTCGGGCTTCGGGGAGCGGGAGATCAGCGCGATGGCCGCCTCCTTGATCGGCATGCCGTGGTGCAGGACGGCGGTGACCGCCTCGGTGATCGGCATCTCCACGTTGTGCTTGCGGGCCAGCTCCAGCACCGCCTCGGACGACTTGACGCCCTCCGCGGTCTGCTTGGTGACGGCGACGACCTGCTCCAGCGTCATGCCGCGTCCCAGGTTCTCGCCGAACGTCCGGTTCCGCGACAGCGGCGACATGCACGTCCCGACGAGGTCGCCCATCCCGGCGAGCCCGGCGAAGGTGTGCTCGTCGGCGCCGAGCGCGGCGCCGAGCCGGGCGATCTCGGCGAGCCCGCGCGTCATCAGCAGCGCCTGCGTGCTGGCGCCGAACCCGAGCCCGACGGACATCCCCACGCACAGCGCGACGATGTTCTTCACCGCTCCGCCCAGCTCGCAGCCGACGACGTCCGTGGTGGTGTAGACGCGGAAGTACGGCGTCATCGTCGCGGCCTGGAGGCGCTGCGCGGCGTCCTCGTCCACGCAGGCGGCGACGGCCGCGCCGGGTTCGCCGCCGGCGACCTCGCGGGCCAGGTTCGGGCCGCAGAACACCCCGACGCGCTCCTCGGGGACGTCCGCGACCTCGGCGATGACCTCCGACATCCGCCGGGACGTGCCGAGCTCGACGCCCTTCATCAGGCTGACGAGCACCGTGTCCGGCGGCAGCAGCGGCACCCACGCGGCGAGGTTCTGGCGGAGCGTCTGCGCCGGGACGGCCAGCGCGACGAAGTCGGCGCCCCGGAGGGCCTCGGCCGGGTCCAGCGTCGCGCGGACGGCCTCGGGCAGCGTGACGCCGGGCAGGTAGTCGGGGTTCTCGTGCCGCTCGTTGACGGCCTCGACGACCTCGCGGCGCCGTCCCCACAGGACGACGTCGCCGCCCGCGTCGTGCAGCAGCTTGCTGATCGTCGTCCCCCAGGACCCGGCCCCCATGACCGCGGTGCGGAACGTCACGAGCCGTCCGCCTTCGGTTTCGCGGCCTCCGCCGGGCCGAACGCCGCGGCGGAGCGGCGCTCCTCCAGGACCTGGTGGTGGTCGTAGCGGTCCTTCGGCGGCTCCTGGCCGCGCAGGCCGGCGAGCAGGCCGGTGATGGCGGCCATGATGTCGCCGGTGGCGGCGCGGAGCGTCTCCCGGCCGAGCGGCTTCCCCTCGTACGCCGACAGGTCGACGGGCGGCCCGGCGGCCACCTTCATCGTCTTGCGGGGGAACGGGTGGAAACCCTTCTTCAGGCTGCCCGCGAGGCCCGTCCGCTCGGCCTTCGTGTAGGGCATCAGCTCGTGCGCTCCCCAGTTCGCCACCGGGACGACCTTCGCGCCCGTCTTCAACGCCAGCCGCGCCACCCCGGTCTGCCCGGTCATGGGCCACAGCTCGGGGTCGCGCGTGCAGCTGCCCTCCGGGTAGACGACCAGGCACTCGCCGTCCCGCAGGGCCTGCTCGGCGTCCTTGAGCACGAGGGCCGCGTCCTCGTGGTCGCGGTAGACGGGGATCTGGCCGGTGCCGCGCAGGACGCTCCTGATGAACCGCACGTCGAAGAGCGTCGATTTCGCCAGGTAGACGGGGTAGCGCCCGGACGCGCTGACGAAGTGCGCGAGCGCGAGGGGGTCGGCTTCGGAGATGTGGTTGGCGGCGATGATGACGCCGCCGTCCCCGGGCACGTTGCCCCGGCCCCGCCAGTCACGTTTCAACAGCCCGAACAGCAGCGGCCGCAGGATGACGATCGTGAGCTTCCGCCAGCCCGGCGAATACGCGTGGCCCATGGCTCGTCTCCTCCTCATCCGTTCCGACGTGAACGCGGGGTGTACTCAAGTGTCGCGGTTGCGTGCGCATAGTGTCGAGTTGCCATGTCTACCGCAGAGGACTTCCAGTGGTCGCTCGTCGTGCCGGTCAAGGTGCTGGCCCGGGCGAAGACCCGCATGTCGGCGGCCGCGGGCCCGCACCGCGAGCGGCTCGCGCTGGCGGTGGCGGCCGACACGGTCGCCGCGGCGCTGCGCTGTGACCGGGTCCGCACCGTGATCGTCGTCACCGACGACCCCCTTCCCGCCGCCGAGCTGGCCGCGCTCGGCGCCCGCGTCGTGCCCGACGTCCCGGACGCCGGCCTGAACCCGGCGCTCGGCTACGGCGCCCGCCGGGGCCGCGAGTTCGCCGCGGACGCGGGCGTGTCCGCGGGCGTCGGCGCGCTCTCAGCCGACCTGCCCGCTTTGCGCCCCCTTGAACTCGCGCGCGTCCTGGACGCGGCCGCCGTGTCGCCCGAGGCGTTCGTGCCGGACGCGGCGGGCACGGGAACGACCCTGTACACGGCCCGTCCGGGCGTCCCGTTCTCGCCCGCCTTCGGCGCCGACTCCCGCGCCGCGCATCGCGCCCGCGGCGCCCGCGAGCTCCTGCTGCCCGGCACCGACACCGTCCGCCGCGACGTCGACACCCTCGACGACCTCCGCGCGGCGCTCGCGCTCGGCACCGGCCCCCGGACCGCCGCCGTCGCCGCCGAACTCCCCGCGCTCGCCTAGAGCCCGGATATGCCTATGGTTGCGGTATGCAAGGCACGGTGAAGGACTACGACGCGGAGACCCGCTCGGGCAGCGTGCTGCTCGACGACGGGACGGAGCTGCCCTTCGACGCGGACGCGTTCGCGGCCGGGGGCCTGCGCCTGCTGCGCTTCGGCCAGCGAGTGAACCTCGCACTGGACGGCGACCGCATCTCGATAGTGACCCTCTCCACATTCCCGCTGTGTTGACCCAGGGGGGCGACCCCCTGGAACCCCCGTCGCGAGCCGGTCGATCCTCACGCCACGGTGCGGGTTCTGCGTGACCGTGCCGCTTCGTGACCGTGTCGCTCCGGTCGCCCGGCTCGTCGGGTCGTGCGACCTCCGGCGCTGGACGCCTCCGGCCGCACGACCCGTGGCCCCGGCCAAGCCCTCCGCGAGAGGGGGCTTTACATGCGACAGCGCCCGGGTCCGTGTCGGCACGGGCCCGGGCGCTGTCGCGGTGAGGCTACTTCTTGCCGGCCACCAGGTTCTTGAAGTCCGCGCCGGCCTTGAACTTCGGCACCTGCGTCGCGGGAACCTGAATGGTCTTGCCCGTTGCGGGGTTGCGGGCCGTACGGGCAGGCCGGTCGGCCCTCTCGAACGAACCGAACCCGGTGATCGCGACCTTGTCGCCCTTCGCGACGGCGGTCTGGATCGCCTCCAGGATGGCGTCGACGGCCTCGGCTGCGGCCTTCTTGCTGCCCAGCCGGTCAGAGATGGCGTCGACCAGCTCACGCTTGTTCATGGGTTACT
Organism: Actinomadura sp. KC06; assembly: GCF_004348735.1. Classification (GTDB taxonomy): domain Bacteria; phylum Actinomycetota; class Actinomycetes; order Streptosporangiales; family Streptosporangiaceae; genus Spirillospora. The sequence continues at coordinate 64,339 of NZ_SMKT01000017.1, read as the reverse complement.
CCTCTAGTTCCCCCCTTGCCCGAACGAAACTATGGGACCCTCGGCATGGACACAATCACCTGCACGCACGAGTTGGCGTGTCGCTGGCGTTTTGTCGGCCTCGCCCCCGTCTCGCCGGGTGACCGGACCGGATCCGGCCACTGCGCACGCTAACCGACGTCAGGGGTCTCGTGGAAATCGGCGAGGAACGTCTCCAGCCTGCGGGCGGCCAGTCCGGGGTCCCTTTTCGCCAGATCGGTGATCGCCAGCAGGTGGCGGATCAGCCGCCGCCTGGCGGGCGCGGGCAGCGGCGCGACGGCCCTGTGGGCGTCGCGCAACTGCCGCGCGAGCTGGGTCAACGCAGGGTCGTCCCACTCGGGACCGGCCCACGGGACCGACGTCAATACGTCCTCCGAACGGTCGAACGGGTCTTCGCACTAAGGGAATTGTCCCTGCCGGCGGTTCCCGTCCGTCCACCCGGGGCCGAAAAAGCCGTGAACGCCTTGCGCCAGGGCGCTAGACCGTCGTCGGGAACCAGTCGCGGCGGGTGGCCTCGAAATCGGTGATCGCGTCGGCGTGGCGGAGGGTGAGGCCGATGTCGTCCAGGCCCTCCATGAGGCGCCAGCGGGTGTAGTCGTCGATCTCGAAGGACGCGGCCCGGCCGTCCCAGCGGACCTCGCGGTTCTCCAGGTCGACGGTGATCTCCAGCGCGGGGTCCTTCTCGATGCGCGTCTGGAGGTCGTCGACCTGCTCGCCGGTGAGGACGACGGGCAGCAGGCCCATCTTCGTGGAGTTGTTGCGGAAGATGTCCCCGAAGCGCGGCGCGATGACGACGCGGAAGCCGTACTGCTGCAGCGCCCAGACGGCGTGTTCGCGGGACGATCCGGTACCGAAGTCGGGCCCGGCGACGAGGACGCCGGCGCCGTCGTGCTGGGGCTGGTTCAGGACGAAGTCGGGGTCCTCGCGCCAGGCGGAGAACAGCCCCTTGTCGAACCCGGTGCGGCTGACCTGCTTCAGCCAGACGGCCGGGATGATCTGGTCGGTGTCGACGTTGCTGCGGCGCAGCGGGACGCCGCGCCCGGTGTAGGTGGTGAAGGCTTCCATGGCTCGTTCCTCAGAGGTCGGCGGGTGCGGTCAGGCGGCCGGTGACGGCGGTGGCTGCGGCGACGGCGGGCGACACCAGGTGGGTGCGGCCGCCGGGCCCCTGCCGGCCCTCGAAGTTGCGGTTGGACGTGGACGCGCTGCGCTCGCCGGGCGTGAGCTTGTCGGGGTTCATCGCCAGGCACATCGAGCAGCCCGCCTCCCGCCATTGCGCGCCGGACGCGGAGATGACCTCGTCCAGGCCCTCGGCCTCGGCCTGCTTCTTGACCTTCATGGAGCCGGGGACGACCAGCATGCGGACGCCGTCCGCGACCTTGCGGCCCCGCAGGACGTCGGCGACGGCGCGCAGGTCCTCGATGCGGCCGTTGGTGCAGGAGCCGACGAAGACGGTGTCGACGGCGATGTCGCGCAGCGGCGTCCCGGCGGTCAGGCCCATGTACTCCAGGGCGCGCTCGGCGTTCTGCCGCTTGACCGGGTCGTCGAAGGACGCGGGGTCGGGCACGGACCCGCCGAGCGGCAGGCCCTGGCCCGGGTTGGTGCCCCAGGTGACGAACGGCGTCAGCTCGGACGCGTCGATCACGACCTCCTGGTCGAAGACCGCGTCGTCGTCGGTGCGCAGGGACGTCCAGTACTCGACGGCGCGGTCCCAGTCGTCGCCGGACGGAGCGTGCGGGCGGCCCTTGAGGTACTCGAACGTGGTCTCGTCCGGCGCGATCATCCCGGCGCGGGCGCCCGCCTCGATGGACATGTTGCAGACCGTCATGCGGCCCTCCATCGACAGCGACCTGATCGCCTCGCCGCGGTACTCGATGATGTGGCCCTGGCCGCCGCCGGTGCCGATCCGCGCGATGATCGCGAGGATGAGGTCCTTGGCGGTGACGCCCTCGGGCAGCGCGCCGTCCACGGTGACGGCCATCGTCTTCGGCTGGATCTGCGGCAGCGTCTGCGTGGCGAGGACGTGCTCGACCTCGCTGGTTCCGATGCCGAACGCGAGCGCGCCGAACGCGCCGTGCGTGGACGTGTGCGAGTCGCCGCACACGACGGTCGTGCCGGGCTGGGTTAGGCCGAGCTGCGGGCCGATGACGTGGACGATGCCCTGCCCGTCGTCGCCCATCGGGTGCAGCCGGATGCCGAAGTCGGAGCAGTTCTTGCGCAGCGTCTCGACCTGGGTGCGGGACACAGGGTCGGCGATGGGCTTGAGCAGGTCCGTCGTCGGGACGTTGTGGTCCTCGGTGGCGATCGTGAGGTCGGGGCGGCGGACGGTGCGGCCCGCCATCCGCAGCCCGTCGAACGCCTGCGGGCTGGTGACCTCGTGCACCAGGTGCAGGTCGATGTAGAGGAGGTCCGGCTCGCCCTCGGCACGCCGTACGACGTGTGCGTCGTACACCTTCTCGGCCAGTGTTCGGCCCATCGCTTCCCCACCTCGCTGTGTGACGGTCGGTCGTCTGGTGGCCTCCGACTTGCATCTCAAATAACGAGACGGCAATATCAAGGCATGGACAACTCTAGCGGAGTCGGCGTACTTGACAAAGCCGTTCTCGTGTTGAATGCGCTGGAAGCCGGGCCCGCGTCGCTCGCGCAGCTCGTGCAGACGACCGGGCTGGCCCGTCCCACCGCGCACCGGCTGGCCGTCGCGCTGGAGCACCATCGTCTCGTCCATCGGGACACGCAAGGGCGTTTCATCCTCGGGCCGCGGCTCGCCGAGCTCGCGGTCGCGGCCGGCGAGGACCGCCTCCTCGCGATCGCCCAGCCGGTACTGGCCCAGCTCCGCGACCTGACGGGCGAGAGCGCCTCGCTGTTCCGCAGGCAGGGGGACGTCCGGGTCTGCGTCGCCGCCGCGGAGCGCACCAGCGGCCTGCGCGACACCATCCCGGTCGGCGCGGCGCTCCCGATGACGGCGGGCTCGGCCGCGCAGGTCCTGCTGGCCTGGGAGGAGCCCGACCGGCTGCACCGCGGGCTGCGCGGCGCCAAGTTCGAGGCGGCCACGCTGGCGTCCGTCCGCCGCCGCGGCTGGGCGCAGAGCGTCGGCGAGCGCGAGCAGGGCGTCGGCTCGGTCTCCGCCCCGATCCGCGGCGCCGCCGGACGGGTGATCGCCGCCGTCTCGGTGTCCGGACCGCTGGAGCGGCTGACCCGCTCCCCCGGCCGCCTCCACGCGGCCCCGGTCGCCGCCGCCGCCGAGAAGATCTCGGACGGGATGCGCCGCACCGCCTCCTGACCCACGCCGCCTCCTGACCCACGCCGCCTCCTGACCCACGCCGCCTCCTGACCCACGCCGCCTCCTGAGCCGCGCCCTCTCCTGACTCGCGTCCTGACCCGCCCCGTGTGCTCCGCAGCGCCCTGACCTGACCCGACGTTCCCCCATAACTCGGACACCCATTGGATAGTGCCGGTATCTAATTGGCCGCCCCCGATACCGTTAACCTCCGGTAAAGGGGGTGCGACGGTGCAGATCTCCGAGCTCAGCGATCGGAGCGGCCTCACGGTCCAGACGATCAAGTTCTACATCCGGGAGGGCCTGCTCCCGAAGGGCTCGGCGGTGAGCGCGACGCGGTCGGAGTACGACGGCCGCCATCTGGAGCGGCTGCGGCTGATCAGCGCGCTCCGCGAGGTCGGCGACCTGCCGGTGTCGGCGATCCAGCAGATCATCGCGGCGATCGAGGACGACCGCGTCAGCCTGCACGACCTGTTCGCCACCACGCAGCACGCGATCGGCCCGCACGTCGCCGCGCCCCACGACCCGCACTGGCGCGCCGCCCGCGAGGACGTGGACGCCCTCGTCCGCGAGCTCGGCTGGGACGTCGGCGACCGCGCCCCCGCCCGCGACCTGCTCGCCCACACGTTCGTGGCGCTGCGCCGCCTCGGCTTCCCGATCACCCTCAGAGACCTGCGCCCCTACGTGAACGCCGCGCGGGACGTGGCCGAGCACGAGATCGGCCGCGTCGCCGCCGGGACGCCCCGCGCCCGGACCGTCCATTCGCTGCTGGTCTCGACCGTCCTGTACGAGCAGGTTCTGACGGCCCTGCACCGGCTCGCCCAAGAGGATGCCTCGTCCCGCCGCTTCGGCAAATCCTGAACCGGCACCGATCCGCCCGCACCCGCCCCGACCTGCGACGTCGTAACAATTCCGGGATATCAAGTCGGAATTGGCATTCATATACCCGGCGGTAGGGCATTTGCTTTCATCGCCTAATATGAATGGACGATGACCGCCACCCGGCCACCGGGGCCCCGCGGCGGCAGGTGGGCCGATCGCCTGCTGGCCGAGGGCAGCGACCCCGATCCGCGCTTCTCGCTCGCCAACGAGCGCACCTTCCTCGCCTGGATCCGGACGGCGCTGGCACTGATCGCCGCCGGCATCGGGCTCGCGCTCGCCGACGACCTGGTCGAGGCGCCGCTCCGGCACGTCCTCGCCGTCGGCTTCGCCGGGGCCGGGGCCCTGGTCGCAGCGCTCGCGTTCCGCCGCTGGCTGCGCACCGAGCGCGCCCTGCGCCGCGCCGAGACGCTCCCGCCGCCCGCGCTCGCCCCGATCATGGCCTACGGGCTGGCCGCCGCCGCGATCGTCCTGCTGGTGGCCGTCCTGGCGACCCGGTGAGGCTCTGGGACCCGGGCGCGCAGCCCGAGCGGACGGCACTGGCCTGGTCCCGCACCACGCTCGCCCTGGTCGGCGCGGGACTGCTGTGCGTGCGGCTCGCGCCCTCGATCTCGGGGGCCGCGGTCGCGGCCGCCGTCGTCTGCGGCGGCACGGCCCTGCAACTCCGCCGGACCCGGGCGAGCTTCCACCATCGGCGGCGCCGCCTTGCCGCGGGCGACGGCGCGGCCGACCCCGGCTCCATCCTGATCGCCACCGCGCTGACGATCCTGCTCGCCGCGACGGCCGTCCTCCTCGCGTTCTAGCCATGCCGCAGACGCATGACGCCCATGCGAAGTCTTCGCTGGTGTCATGGCGGATCGGCGCTTAGCGTCGAACCGCCAAAACTCCGTCAGACGAACCAAGAAGGAATTCACGGATGCGCGTCACGTTCGACAATCCTGAGAGCGTCCCTCCGCCGCCGAGGCCCGTCTACTCCCACACCGCGCTGGTGACGCCGGGCCCGCTGCTGTACGTGTCGGGGCAGGTCGCCCTGGACGAGAACGGCAAGATCGACGCGCCCGGCGACATGAAGCGCCAGGCGGAGGTCGTGTTCACCTACATCGGGAAGATCCTCGCCGCGCACGGGGCGGGCTTCGCCGACATCGTCAAGGTCCAGACGTTCCTCACCGACATCGACCTGCTCCCCGACTACGTGGCGGGCCGGGAGCCGTTCCTCAAGGACCTCCGCCCGGTGAGCACGACCGTCGAGGTGTCCCGCCTGTTCCACCCGGACGCCCTGCTGGAGGTCGAACTCGTCGCCGTGCCCGGCGCCTGACGACGCCGCCTACGGGCGCAGCTCTCCGGCCACGTCCCGCAGGTCCGTCAAGAACGCGGTGACGGCCGGGGACCTGCGCGCATGCCGTCCCACCGCGGCGTAGACCGTCCTGCGCGGCTGATCGGGGGCCACGCCGCGCAGGACGACGCCGTCCCGCGCCACCGCCGCCGCCGCGAGCGCCGGGACGAGCGTCACGCCGAACCCCTCCGCGACCAGGCCGAGCTTGGAGATCCACTCGGCGGCGCGGATCGGCGTCTCCGGCACGAACCCGGCGACCTCGCAGCGGGCGCGCATGGTGGCGACCGCCTCCGGGTTGTCGGCCACGATCCACGGCTCGTCCGCCAGGTCGGCGAGCGAGACGCGGCGGCGGGCGGCGAGCGGGTGGGTGCTGGGCAGCGCGACGAGGAGCGCGTCGTCGGCGAGCGTGACCAGCTCGTCGGCGTCGATGGACGGGTGCTTGTGCGTGCTGACCACCGCGATGTCGAGGTCGCCCGCCTCCAGCATCGGCAGCAGCCGCTCGGTCATGCCCTCGCGCAGCAGCGGCCGGACGCCCGGATGCCGGGCCCGGAACCGGGCGAGCGCGCGCGGCACCAGCGCGGCGTTCGCCGTCGGGAACGCGCCGAGCCGCAGCGTCCCGGTGTCGAGCCGGCGAAGCCCGTCGAGGGCGCGGGCGGTGTCGGCGAGCCGGGCGAGGAGCCCGCGCGCGTGCGGCAGCAGGTACTCCCCGGCGGGGGTGGGCCGGACGCCCCGCGCGCCGCGCGCGAACAGCTCCACTCCGCACACGTCCTCCAGCGCCGCGATCTGCCGGGACACGGCGGACTGCGTGTATCCCTCGGCGGCCGCGGCGGCGGTGAACGAGCCGAGGTCGGCCACGGCGACGAACGTCCGCAGCAGGACGGGATCAAGGGCTTCGGCGCGCACGTCCCGGAGCATACGTGCACGCCGCCGCCGGATAAGGTCGTGCGCATGCCCGAGAGCAGGCCGTTCGTCAGCCTCGCCACCGACTTCGGCGCCGCCTACACCGGCATCTGCGCGGGCGTCGTCTACTCCATCGTCCCGGCGGCGACCGTGCTCGTCCTCTCCGACGAGATCACGCCGTACGCGGTCGCCGAGGGCGCGATGCTGCTCCGGCAGGCGCTGCCCTACCTCCCGGTCGGCGTGCACGTCGGGATCGTCGACCCGGGCGTCGGCACGCGACGCCTTCCCGTCGCGATCGAGACCGGACGCGGGGACGTGCTCGTCGGCCCAGACAACGGCCTGCTCATCCCGGCGGCGGAGACGCTGGGCGGCGTCGTCCGGGCGCACGTCCTGGAGAACCAGGCGTACCGGCTGCCCGGCGGCGTGTCGGCGTCGTTCCACGGGCGCGACATCTTCTCCCCCGCCGCCGCGCACATCGCCGCCGGCGTCGGCGTGGCCGAGTTCGGCGCGCCCGCCGAGCCGCTGCCGCTGGACGTCCCGGCGCCCGTGGTCGCGGCCGGTGAGCTGTCCGCGCCGATCCTGTACACCGACCGCTTCGGCAGCCTGATCCTGAACGCGGGCCCGGACGACCTGCGCGCCGCCTTCGGTCCGCTCGACCATGGCACACCGCTGGAGCTGGCCTGCCCGGACGGCGCCGAGCGGGTCACGTTCGAGGAGACGTTCGGCGGTGTCGCCCCAGGTGAGCCGCTCGTGTGGGTCGACTCGTCCGGACTGCTGGGCCTGGCGGTCAACCAGGGCTCCGCCGCCGACCGCTTCGGCCTGGGCGAACCGGGCGCCGTCACGCTCCGGCTGGCAGACTGACCGCCGTGGAAGATCTCGACGTCGTCGCGTGGATCCAGGTGTCGGACGGGCGGATGCTCGCCGTCCGCTCGCGCGGCCGCGACCTGCTCTACCTGCCGGGCGGCAAGCGCGAGCCGGGCGAGGACGACTGGGCGGCGCTGTCGCGGGAGGTCCGCGAGGAACTCGACCTGGAGCTCGACCGGACGTCCTTCCAGGAGCTGGGCGTCATCCGCGCGCCGGCCCACGACCAGCCCGCGTACGCCCACGTGCGCATGGCGTGCTTCACCGCCTCCTACCGCGGTGCCATCGCCCCGGCCGGCGAGGTGGACGAGTACGTCTACGTGGGACGAGGCGAGCGGCACCTCCTCGCTCCCGCCGCCCAGGCCGCGCTTGACCTGGCACAACGGCACGGCCTGCTCTCCTGAACCGGCTCCGAGCCGGTTCTGAGCCCGTCACGCGCCGGTACGCCCCCTAGTCCCTCTCAGGGGCGTCCCCTACGCCCGGCGCGGTACCGGGAGGGACCGGCATGGTCAGACCGCTGTAGATCATGTGTCTCTTCGCGGCCGATGCCCAGCGGTATGCCGTACACGCAGCATCATCGGCATGACGAACACGACGCAGACCCTCACCCGTCCGGCCGCCTCCACCTCCGCCGCCCACGCCGGCCCGCCGAAGCTCTCCCCGGTCGAGCTGCGCGCCGCGCAGATCGAGACCCTGGAGACCCCGCGCCTGAAGTACGGCTTCCTCGCCCGGATGCTGTTCAAGCAGATGGACCTGGTCTACGGCCGCGAACGCACGCTCGTGAAGTTCACGATGCTGGAGTTCATCGCCCGCGTCCCGTACCAGGCGTGGGAGCGGATGGGCTACCTCTCGCTGTCGCGCCACCGCCGCCGTTCCGCGCTCGCCAAGCGCGTCTACGAGCGGATCGTGGAGACCCGCGAGGAGCAGGACAACGAGCAGTGGCACCTGCTGATCCTCCAGGACATGGTCCAGCGGGACGGGATGAAGCAGTCGTTCGTCCTGCACCGGCTGGCGCCGTGGCTCGTGGCGTTCTTCTACTATCACGTGTCGTGGCTGCTGTTCCTGGTGCGGCCCGAGCTGAGCTACCGGCTGAACGCCGACTTCGAGGACCACGCCGAGCACGAGTACATGTCCTACGTGGCCGAGCACCCGGAGCTTGAGCACGTCCCGGCGCCGGTGACGTACGCCGCCGAGTACGGCGAGTACGCCTCCGTCGCGGACCTGCTCCGCCAGATCGGGCACGACGAGCGCGTCCACAAGCTGGACAGCCTGGTGAACATGCGCGCACCCCGCTTCCAGGACGTCCCGGACGCGGGGGCCGCTGAGGCCGCTATGACAGCTCGTCGATGATCTTCTCCAGGGCGTTGCGGACGCAGCGCCGCTCCTCCTCCGTCAGCGCGGCGGCGACTCGCTCCTCGAGTCGCCGCCGCTCTTGTTCTATGGGCGCCCGCACCTCGCGGGCCTTGCCGGTCAGGTAGAGCCGGACGAGCCGCGCGTCGGACGGATCGCGCCGCCGGACGACGAGGTCCGCCGTCTCCATCCGGGTGGCGGTGTTGACGATGGTCGGCGTCGTCAGCCCGAGCCGCGTCGCCAGCTCGCCGGGCGTCAGGCCGTCCTCCTCCCACAGGATCTCCAGGACGAGGTTCTGCCCGACGCGCACTCCGTGCCTGCTCATCGCCGCGTCGGACGCGGCGCGCAGCAGCTTGTGCGCCCGCGCGGCCAGCCGCACCAAGTCTTCCATACGGAGATCATAATGATCGCCACGATCAGTTACTAAAGCAGCCACTTGACCATCTCCTCGCCCGACCATACAGTTAAGAACATGCTTAACAATGAGGAGGCTCCGGACCGGGTGTTCCACGCGGTCGCCGATCCGACGCGGCGGGCCATCGTGGAACGGCTGACCCTCGGACCGGCGTCGGTCAGCGAACTGGCCCGTCCGCTGCCCATGTCGCTTCCCGCGGTGGTGCAGCATCTGCAGGTCCTGGAGACCGCCGGGCTCGTCCGGTCGGAGAAGGTCGGACGGGTCCGCACCTGCCGCCTCGAACCCGCGGGCCTCCGGACGGCCGAGGACTGGCTGCGCCGGCAGCGCACCGCCTGGGAGGGCCGGCTCGACCGCCTCGGCGGCCTCCTCACCGAAACCGCAAATGACCCGGATGAGAACGACGAAGGAGAGCCGTCATGACCGAGCTTTCCGCCCTGCACTCGACGTTCACCCTGGAGCGCGTGTACCCGGCCGCGACCGGCCGGCCTGGAGGCGCCGGGCTGGCGCGAGCAGGGCACCGGCGACTGGCTGGACAAACTGACGGCCGAACTCACCTGAAGCTAGCCGTGCCCGCCGGCGCCTTACCCACCGGCCCCGTTACCGGTGTGGCGTTCCCGGTCGGCGGCCGCCGCGCCGAGGATCATCTCGTCCACGACCCAGCGAGCCTCCGGGGACAGGTCGACGAGCGCGCGCAGCACCTCGGGCCGGATGACGCCGTTCTCGACGTCGCGCCGCAGCGCCTTGAGCGTGAGGTCCTCCCCGATCGGCTCGGCCTCGCTCGGGAAGCCGAAGAACCCGATCGGGACGCCGAAGAACGTGGCGAGCGCGGTGAGCGTCTTGAGCTGCGGGTTCTCCTGCCGTCCCGTGCGCAGCTTCCACACGGTAGTGGACGAGATGTCCTCGCCGGTGGCGCGCGCGATGGCGGCGGCGGTCTCCACGTTGTTGCGCGGCGGGTCCGCGTGCGCGGGCCAGAGGTTCCGGATCAGCCATTCGACCTTGTCGGCCAGCGACGCGGCCGGCGACACCTCGTCCGTGCGGTCCCGCATCATGACCTCCAACCCGTTCCCAGTGATTTTAGTTGACCACAGACGCGCCGATCAGCCAAGGACACGCGCCCCCTCCGAAAGTCGCACCGCTCCGTCCCTCCGCCACGACCATCGGCACCGGGCCCCTCCGTCCGGCGCTGCCGCGCCCCGGCGCCCCTCCGCTGCAATCGAGGAGTACGGAAAGGGGCACCCACGTGACCGAGTTCGCCGCACGAACCGAAGACCTGCGCAAGACCTACGGGACGGGCGACGCCCGCGTGACCGCGCTGGACGGCGTCACGGTCGGCATCCCCCGCGAGCGGTTCGTCGCGGTGATGGGCCCGTCCGGGTCCGGCAAGTCGACGCTCATGCACGTCATGGCCGGTCTCGACTCACCCGACGCGGGCCGCGTCCACATCGCCGGCACCGAGATCACGGGCCTGGGCGACCGCGGCCTCACCCGGCTCCGCCGCGACCGGATCGGCTTCGTCTTCCAGGCGTTCAACCTCGTCCCGACCCTCACCGCGCTGGAGAACATCACGCTGCCCGCCGACATCGCGGGCCGCGGGCTCGACCCGGCCTGGCTGGACGAGGTCATCGGCACGGTCGGGCTCCGCGAGCGGCTCTCCCACCGTCCGGCCCAGCTCTCCGGCGGCCAGCAGCAGCGCGTCGCCTGCGCCCGCGCCCTCGCCGGACGGCCCGAGCTGATCTTCGCGGACGAGCCGACCGGCAACCTCGACTCCCGCTCCGGCGCCGAGGTCCTCGCGTTCCTGCGCCGCTCCGTGGACGAGCTGCGCCAGACGATCGTCATGGTGACCCACGACCCGTCCGCCGCCGCGCACGCCGACCACGTCATCACCCTCACCGACGGCCGCGTCATCGACCAGACCTGAGAGTGAGGCGGCGCCCTCCCGGGTCTCCCTCTCAGGTCGCAGTCCCTCACCCTCTCCGGTGAACCTTGCCAAGAACCGTTGCAAAGGGCCTTTGCAACTTCTACGGTCCAAGGCATGAAGGAACAACCGCCGCCCGAGACGATCACCGATCCGCAGCAGGTGCGGCTGCTCGCGCACCCGCTGCGGCAGCGGATCGCGGAGCTCACGCGGCGCGGTCCGGTCTCGTCCACGACCCTCGCCCGCGAGCTCGGCCAGAGCACCGGCGCGACGAGCTACCACCTGCGGCAGCTCGCCAAGCACGGGTTCGTCGAGGAGGCGCCGGAGCTGGCGCGCGGACGGGAGCGCTGGTGGCGGGCCGTGCCCGCCGACCGGCGGCTGCCCCCGCGCAGCGAGCAGTCCCCGGAGCTGCGCCGGGCGGTGGAGGAGCTGACCCGCCTGGAGTTCGCGAACGAGCTGGACATGCTCACCCGCTACCAGCGCGAACGCGACCGTCTCGGCGAGCCGTGGTCGGACGCGCTGCTCTTCTCGTTCGCCACCGTCACGCTCAGGCCGGACGAGGTCCGTCCCTTCTTCGAGGAGTACATCGCGCTCCTCTACCGCTACAAGCGCTCCGACGACGACCCGCCGCCGGACGCCCGCACCTTCCACGCCAGATTCCTGGCCTTCCCAGAAGTCTGAGGTCCGGGCCGCCGAGTTGCCCCTCGGCGGCCCGGACGGGCGAGGCCCGCATCACCACGCCGAACGGCGTGTTTCTCACGCGACAACGAACCCCACGGAAAGGAGAGCACTCCATGCTGCTCTCACGCAAACACCGGCCGGCCGCACCGCGGGGCCGCCTGCTGAAATGGGCGGTGCCGCTGACATGGGCGGTGCTGCTGCTCTGGGTCGTGATCACCGTCCTGGCCGTCCCGGCCGCGAGCCGCCTGCCGGACGTCGTCGAGGGCAGGGCGTCCGCCGAACTCCCGCGCGGCGCCCAGTCCACGGAGGTCGAGGAGCTGACCCCGCGCTTCCCCGGAGGCGAGCTGGCCCCAGGCATCGTCGTCTACGCCCGCTCCTCCGGCATCACGCCCGCCGACCGGGCGAAGGCCGAGACCGACCGCCGCGCCCTCGCGCCCATCGCCGCGCGGCCGATCAAGCCGCCACAACCGTCCGGTGACGGCAAGGCGCTGATGCTGAACGTCCCGCTGCCGGACGACGACACCCTCACCGACAAGGCCGAGAAGCTCCGCGACCAGTCCCGCGCCGCTGCACCCGAGGGCCTCGACGTCCGCCTGACGGGCCCCGCCGGTTCCGCGCTCGACGTCGGCGACGCCTTCGAGAGCATCGACAAGCCGATCCTCATCATCACGATCCTCGTGGTCACGGCCGTCCTGCTGCTGACCTACCGCAGCCCGATCCTGTGGCTGCTGCCGATCGTGAACGCGGCGATCGCGCTCCAGGTGGCGAACGCGGTCGTCTACCTGCTCGGAGAGCACGCCGGGCTCTACGTGGCGGACGGCATGTCCACCATCCTCAACGCGCTCGTGTTCGGCATCTCGACGGACTACGCGCTGCTCCTCCTCGCCCGCTACCGCGAGGAGCTGCGCCGCCGTCCCGACCGCCACCAGGCGATGGCGATCGCGCTCCGCCACGCCGCCGCCCCGATAGTCGCGTCCGCGGCGACGGTCTCCCTCGGCCTCCTCTGCCTGCTCGCCGCCGACATGGGCTTCAACTACGCGCTCGGCCCGATCGGTGCCATCGGCGTCCTCGCCGGGCTGGTCGTCGTCATGACCCTGCTGCCCGCCCTCCTGGTGATCTTCGGACGCTGGATCTTCTGGCCCCGCATCCCCCGCCACGGCGACGCCCCGCCCACACGCGGCGCGTGGTACCGCGTCGGGCACCGAATTGCGACCCATCCCCGCCTGGTCTGGATCGGCGGGCTGGCCGTCCTCGGCGCGCTCGCGGCCGCCGCCCTCGGCATCAACACGGGCCTGGACCGCGCGCACTTCCTCACCGACACGCCCAGCTCCACGATCGGCGAACGCCTCCTGGCCGAGCACTACCCCGGCGGCCAGGGCCGCCCCCTCCAGGTCATCACCGACAAGCCGGACGCACCCCAGGTGACCGCAGCCCTCCGCGACGCCCAAGGCGTGGCCCGCGTAGAGAACCTCCGACCATCCAAGGACGGGCGCCTAGCCAGGCTCGAAGTCGTCCTCGAAGACCCGCCGGACAGCGCGGCGGCGAAGCAGACCGTCCGCGACCTCCGCCGGACGATCCCGGACGCCACGATCGGAGCGAGCACGGCCAGCGAGATCGACCTGGCCGACGCGCAGTCCCACGACCGCCGCGTCGTCATCCCGCTCGTCCTGGCCGTCGTGTTCCTCATCTTGATCGCGCTGCTCCGCGCCCTGATCGCCCCGATCCTGGTGATCGCCACGGTCGTGGCGTCCTACTTCGCCGCGCTGGGCGCGTCCTGGGTGCTGTTCCGGTACGCCTTCGACTTCCCGGCCCTCGACACGCAGGTCGCGCTCATGGGCTTCCTGTTCATGGTCGCGCTGGGCGTGGACTACAACCTGTTCCTGGTCGCCCGCGTCCGCGAGGAGGTGAAGCGAACCGACCACCGGACCGGCGTCCTGCGCGGCCTGGGCGTCACCGGCGGCGTCATCTCCAGCGCCGGGCTCGTTCTGGCCGCGACGTTCGGGGTACTGGGCGTCATGCCGATCACGATGATGGTGCAGATCGGCGTCCTGGTCTCCCTGGGCGTCCTCCTGGACACCTTCTTCGTCCGCTCGATCATCGTCCCGGCCCTGGCCCTGGACACCGGCCCCCGCTTCTGGTGGCCCAGCCGCCCCACAGCACGCCGGACGGACGACGGAGATCCCGCGGGCGCGGGCAACGCAACGGCGAACACACCACAGGCTCACTAGCTCGGGCCATGCAGCGATCACCGGGAGGCAGTGAACGACACTGACTCCCGGTGTCGCGCATCAGCCCGACGCTCACGCAGAAGCGAAACACCCTCACATGGGGACGCAAGGATGAACCGGCCGAGCGCGGTCGCCTCTTATGTCTTCTCGGCCGTCACCATCACCGGGTGGCCGTCGGGGTCGGCGACGTAGGCGATGCGCTCGCCCCAAGGGGTGTCGGCGGGCGGCATGAGCACCGGATGTCCGAGGGCCGCCAGTTCCCCGACCGAGGAATCGACGTCATCGCAGTACACGCAGAGCTCGAAGAAACGCCCGGAGATCGGCCGCTGCGGCAGCCCGTGAATGCCCGCGCCGCCGTCCGGCACCACGCCCAGGCCGATGGACGAGCCGTCGCCCAGCCGCAATGCGACGAAGGTCGCCGTTCCACCGTCCTCGAACCGGTAGGTCTCCTGGAAGCCGAGCGCATCACGGTAGAACTCGAGCGAGCGCTGCAGATCATCACAGGCCAGCATGGGAAACGCTGATCGAAACGCCATGCCGTGACGCTACCGCCGGCCACCGACAACCGTGCTGGACGACCGCAGAGTGGGCGCCTTCTAATCTGGTCGGTGCGACTCGACCTGATCGCAATCGTCGTGGACGACTACGACCGCGCCATCGAATTCTTCACCGGCGCCTTGGGTTTCGACCTGGTCGAGGACTCACCATCACGCACCAACGACGGGCGACCCAAGCGTTGGGTCGTCGTCCGTCCGCCGGGAGCCGAGACTGGAATCCTGCTGGCCCGCGCGGACGGCGACCGCCAAACCGCCGTCGTCGGAGAGCAGGTCGCGGGCCGCGTCGGATTCTTCCTCCATGTGGACGACTTCGACGAGGCCCACCAGCGCATGAAGGCCGCGGGCGTCGAATTCGTCGCCGAACCCCGCACCGAGCCCTATGGACGGGTCGCCGTGTTCGTCGACATAGCCGGCAACCGGTGGGACCTCCTAGGCCCGTCCCGTCCACCCAATCCGTGACGGGGTCGTGCAATAGGCTTGCCTTTGCCCTGGAACCGTCCAGTTGTCGCCAATCTTCGGCGACCGCCTGCTCGAAGCGGCCGGCGTGCGAGCCATGGGGAAGGACCTATGTCGGCTGCGCTGCTCAACGTCGTGATCGGCCTGGTGACCAGCGTCTTGAGCGGCGGAGGCGTCTGGCTGCTGAACCGCGCGAAGCGCGCTCGGACGCTGCATCGGAAAGCCGCTTTCTTCGGGCTCGAAGGCGGTGCGCCGTGTGTCGTGGTGATGAACGACAAGTACAGCAAGCCCGGCACCACGGCCCAGGACGACGTCCACGCGCTCGTCGAGATCGCGATGCTCGGACGGGAACTGGGCAGTCCCGTCGCCATCCGCCAGGCGCGGGAGTTCCGGGAAGGCAACGGCTCCAGTACCGAATTCTGCATCGGCGGCCCGTCGGGCGGTTCCAATCCGCGGACCGGCGGGCATCTGGCCGCGCACCTGCCCGGCGTCACCATCCTGCCTTACGGCGACGGCGACGACTCGATGGCGTTCCTGATCGGCGGTGAGAAATTCCGGTATGAACGCGGTCAGCGAGAACGCGCCCTGGTGGCCAAGTTCCGTCCCGGCCCCGATTCCCGGCCGGTCTTCGTGATCTCCGGGCAGACCGCCCTCTCCAATCGCGCCGCCGTCCACTTCTTGAAACGGCGGCACCGCGACCTGGCCGACTCGTTGGAGAACGCCGAAAGGTTCTGCCTGATCATCCGAACGGACGACATAGGAACGTACGGCCACGAGGCGGCCACTCTAGAACGTGACGTGACTCGTGCCGCCTTCGTCCCGGCGAACGGCGACGGCGAGGCCGCCGGCGAAACGTAAAGGAAACACGCGATCAGATTGCCTCTTCGCGGGAGGGTCGGACCGGTCCGGCCTGCCGGGAAGGGAGAATCGCGCATGGCCGTGAATCGACGATCGGCGCTCGGGCTGATGGGGGCCGCACCGCTCGCCGCGAGCGGAGTCCTGGGGGCCGGGACGGCGAACGCGACCGCCGGCCGCGAGGGTCATGGCCGGGTGCCGAAGAGCCTGCGGCCGGGAGGCGAATTCGACCTGTTCGTCCGGGAGCAGGCCCGCAAGGACGAGTTCTCGGGCACGGTCCTGCTCGTCCATTGGAGCCGCCCGGTGCTGTCGCGGTCCTACGGGATGGCCGACAAGCAGCGGCGGATCCCCAACGGCCCGGACACGATCTTCTCGCTCGGCTCGATCACCAAGGTCTGCACCGCGATCGCGCTGGCGCAGCTCGCCGAGCAGGGCAAGGTGGCGTACGGCGAGAAACTCGGCGCCTACCTGGACGGCTTCCCCGCGGAGGTCGCCGACAACGTCACCATCCACCAGATGCTCACCCACACGTCGGGCATGGGCGACTACCGCATGGAGAACAAGAACTACCCGGATGAAGCTGCCAAGTGGAACAGCGAGAAGGAGGTCATGGACGGCGTCATGACCTTCGTCCGCAAAGGAAAGCCGCATTTCACACCCGGAACAAGTTACCGGTACAGCAATTCCGCCTATGCCGCTATCGGCGCCATCGTCGCGAAGGTTTCCAACCAGTCGTATTACGACTACGTACGGGAACACATCTTCGCGGCGTCCGGCATGCCCGGCGCGAATTTCTACTCCAGGCCGGAATGGCGCGACAACCCGCGCATCGCCCACCCTTACACGATGACGCCGTCGGGACGTGTCGACGACGTCGGCAACCGCGATTTCGTCGACTCCCCCGCCGGCGGCGCCTTCTCCAACGCGGCGGGCCTGGTGCGTTTCACCGACGCCCTGCTCGGCCACAAGCTGCTCGGCCGCACGTTCACCGAGCTCATCACCAGCGCGAAGGTCCCCATGCGGCCCTTGCCGCACAGGCCCGGCGAACCGGCCAGGATCGGCTTCTCCGGGTACGGCCCTGGCGTCGTCCTCCAGAACGGCCAGTGGATCATCGGGCACAACGGAGGCTCCCCCGGCGTGGACGCCAACTGGTACTGGTACCCGCACTCCGGCTGGATCGTGGTCTTCCTCTGCAACTACGACCAGCGGACCAGCGGACCGATCGTGTCGCTGGCGGACAAACTGATCACCGGGCAGCGCTGACCGTCCACAAACCAAAAGCCGCAGATCCAAGGATCTGCGGCTGCTTCATTCGTGTACCCCCGAGCGGATTCGAACCGCCGTTACCGCCTTGAGAGGGCGGCGTCCTAGGCCACTAGACGACGGGGGCGTGTGTCCGCTGTGTACGGACGCAGCTGGGGTACCAGGACTCGAACCTAGACTAAGTGAACCAGAATCACTCGTGCTGCCGATTACACCATACCCCAGTGAGGTACGGGCGCCCGTGCCGTTAGAGGCTGGGTCGCTCGCGCCTCGATGAGAATACAGGACCTTGGGACTGCGACCAAAACGATTGGCGCAGCCGGCCCGCCGGGCCGGAGCCCCCGTCCGCCCGGCCCGGCGGGCCGTCATCCAGGTGAGTCCGCGGGCGGGTCCGCGGGTTCCATGGCGAAGAGTTCGAGCTGGACGTCGTCGGGGTCGCGGAAGCACAGGACGGGCCCGAACGGCGTCTCGGCGACCGGCGAGCAGGTGACGCCGAGGTCGACGAGGCGGGCGTACCACTCTTCGAGGGCGGCGCGGTCGTCGACGGCGAAGGCGAGATGGTCGAGGCCGGCGCGGCGGTGGTCGAAGGGGCCGGCGGCGTCCCGGTGCTGGACGAGGCCGAGGACGGTCAGCCGGCCGGGGAGGATGCAGATCGTCTCCAGCCAGCGGTCGTCGTCCTGCACGTGGAACGGGGTGAAGCCGAGGACGTCCCCGTACCACTGGACGCTCTTGTCCCGGTCGGCGACGGAGAGGGAAAGGTGGGAGAAACCGGTGACCGACGGCGGCATGCGCACTCCTTTACTCCGGTTCGGAGTATCGACGATACTCTGAACCGGAGTATCGTCAAGGCCCATGCCACGGGAACTCACGACGACGTCCTTCGCGATCCTGTCGTTGCTCGCCGTCCGGCCCTGGACGACGTACGAGCTCAAGGAGCAGATGAAGCGCGCTCTGCAGTCGGTGTGGCCGCGCGCGGAGAGCGTCCTGTACGAGGAGCCGAAGAAGCTGGTCGAGCACGGGCTCGCCCGGTCGCGCACCGAGTACACGGGGCGGCGCAAGAGCACGGTCTACGAGATCACCGAGGAGGGGCGCGCCAGCCTGCGGCAATGGCTGGACGAGCCCGGCGCCGGACCCGTGCTGGAGTTCGAGGCCCTGCTCAAGGTGGCCTTCGCCGACCACGGCGATCTCGGGCAGTTGCGCTCCACGCTGCGCCGGATACGGGACGACGCCGAGCGGCGCGTCGCCATCACCGAGGCACGAATGGCCGAGTACGAGGAGGGCGGCCCGTATCCGGACCGGCTCCCCGTGATCGCGCTGCCCGCGAAGTTCCTGCGGGAGCAGAACGCGCTGCTGCTGCGCTGGGCCGAATGGGCGCTGGCCGAGGTCGAGCACTGGGACGGCGTGACCCCGCAGACCGGCGCCCGCGTCCCACCGGACGCCTTCACCGGATAACGCCGCACCGCACCCGGCGCGATGGGGCGGTCAGCGAGTGAAGTCGGGTGGGCCTATGTGGCGTTGCCCCCAGTCGACGAGGGGACGCAGCCGCCGCCATGATTCGCGGACCCGCGTCACCACCTCCGGCGTCGCCATCCACGGGTCGGCGGGCCAGCCCTTGTGGGCGTAGAGGGAGCGGTGCCGTAGCAGGTCCAGCCGCGGATGGTCCTCGGGCGTGCCGCGCGGGCGGGTCTTGAGCCGGTCCCCCGCGATCTCCATCCCGGCGGAGCGCAGGTCGTCCACGATGCTCTGGAGTTCAGGGCCGTAGAGGTCCGAGCCGACCGCTTCACGGTAGCGGCGGAGCTGGTCGGGCGTGGGGGCGTACATGCCGCCGGCGACCATCAGCCCGTCCGCGTCGACCTGGACGTAGAACCCTTCGCTCGTGTGGCCGCCCTGGTGCGTCTTGTACGGCGTCTTGTCCTTGCTGAACCGGACGTCCCGGTACGGGCGGAAGAGCTTGACCGCGCCGAACTCCTCCTCAAGTTCGGCGCACAGCTCGACCAGGGGTTCACGCACGTGGCGCTCGTACGTTTCCTTGTGGGCCGTCCAGTACGCCTTGCTGTTGTCGACCTGCAAGCCCTCATAGAACGAGAACGCCTCGTCGGTGAAGCCGCCGACCGCCATGGCTCTCCCCTTCAGTCCCGGGCGACGACGCGGTTGGTGAGGCTGCCGATGCTCTCCACGGTGACGGTGACCTCGTCCCCGATCTCCAGCGGGCCGACGCCGGCGGGCGTGCCGGTGAGGATCACGTCGCCGGGCAGCAGCGTCATGACCTGGCTGACGTACTCGACCAGGGCCGGGATGTCGTGCAGCAGCAGGGAGGTGCGGGAGTCCTGCCGGACCTCGCCGTTGACGCTCGTGCTGATGGCCAGGTCGGCGGGGTCGGCCTCCGTCTCGATCCACGGGCCGATCGGGCAGAACGTGTCGAAGCCCTTGGCCCGCGTCCACTGCCCGTCCTTCGCCTGCAGGTCGCGGGCCGTGACGTCGTTCGCGCACGTGTAGCCGAGGATGACCTCGGCGGCGCGGGACGCCGGGACCTCGCGGCACATCCGGCCGATGACGACGGCCAGCTCGCCCTCGAAGTCGACCCGCTCGGACAGCTTCTGCGGGTAGGCGACCGCCTCGCCCGGCCCGATCACGGCGGTGGACGGCTTGGAGAACACGACCGGCTCGGCCGGGGGCGTGTCACCGCCCATCTCGCGGACGTGGTCGGCGTAGTTCTTGCCGATCGCGATGACCTTGCTGGGCAGGATCGGCGCGAGCAGCCGGACGTCGGCGAGCGGAAGGCGCTGTCCGGTGAACGTCAGATCACCGAACGGGTGGGCCGCGATTGCCGCGACGGTGTTCTCCTCCACCACGCCGAAGGACATGCCGTCGTCGGTGGAGAACCTGGCGATACGCATGGTCGAGAGCCTAGCGCCTGCCTTAGAAGCCGCAGGGCCGGCCGTTGAGCTTGCAGTTCTTCGGGGTGGACGTCGCGCCCGACGCGCCGAACTGGACGTCCCACGTCCCGCCCGGCGGGATCGCGGGCGCGCCGTCCAGGTTCGTGATCTCGACGCTCGACCCGCCGCTGACGAGCCGCGCGCCCCAGATGTTCTTCACGACCGCGCCGGGGACCTGGAACGTGAGACGCCACGTCCGCATCGGCCTGTCAGTGCTGTTGGTGAGGACCATCTTGCCCTCGTAGTACCCCTGGCTCTGCTGGACGAGCTGGTACGTGATGCCGTCGCCGTCCAGCACAGGGCCGATCGGCGCGCTCGGCGCGGCAGGAGCCTGGGACGCGGGCGGCTGCCCGGGCACCCCGCCCGAGGGACCGGCGGTCGACGGAGGCGTCGCGGGCGCCTGGCCGGGCGGCGGCCCGCCGGGGTCGCCGGGTGACGACTGTGCGGCGGACGGCGATGACGACGGCGTCGGCGCTGCCTTCCCCGTCGTCTCGGAGCCGCGGTTGTACAGCAGCACACCGACCGCGGCGATGGCGAGGAGCAGCACTATGCCGATCAGCGCGATGAGCAGCAGCGGACGTCGTGAGCGAGACTGCCCGGACGGCCCGACCGGCCCGACCGGCGGCACTCCCCCGGACGGCGATGCGGCATGCGGCATCGCCGGTGCGGTCGCCTCATAGGACGGCGGCACCGTCGACTCAGCGGGAGGCGGAGGCACGTACGCCTGCGGCTGTGCCTGCGCGGGGGCCGGAGCCCCGGCGGCAGGGTTCGTCGATTCCGCCTCGGCGCCGAACTGCTCCGTCCAGCGCGCCTCCCCGGCCACGGGAGCCGCCGCCTGCGGTCCGGCGGGCGGAGGCGGCGCCTGCTCGTGCATCGCCGGCTGCTCAGCCGCGGGAGTCTCCTCGACGTCCTCGGGCACCGTGACCGGCTCAGCCGCCGACGCCTCCTCGCCCGGCATCTCGAAGGCCATCACCTTCGGCGGGACGCGAATGTCGGAGACGGTCACGGACGAGCGGTCCTCCGGCTCATCCTCTGGATCGTCGTCCAGGTCGTCCGCAGGGACGTCTTGGAGCGTTGCAGCCGCGGGCTCTACCGCGCCCTCCGCAGGGCCCTGGACGTCGTCGTCCTCGGGGTCGTCGATCGGCACGTCGGCGAACGTGGCGCCCAGGTCGTCCTCCGGCGCGACGTCCTGGGAGGTCACGCCGGGGTCGATGAGATCGCCCACGGGCTCGTCGACGATGGTCGCCTCCGGCCCCGGCCCGGCGGCGGGCTGGGGATCCGCGACCTTTCCGGGGACGCGGAACTCGGCGGTGGTCTTGTGGTCCGGGGGCACGTACCCGGGCTCCTCGCCGCTCACTTCGTCCACCTTCCGCTGTCGTCGATCTCATGGAGTCCGACGATGAGCGTGGCGGTTCGGTTCATGACGAACCGGGAGGCGTCCGAACGCGTCAGCCGGTCGGGGCGGGTTCCAGCCCGCGGCGCGCCGCCTGCCGCAGCTGCCGGTTGAGCATGTCGGTGATCAGCTCGATGGCGTCGGGGGTGGTGGCGTCCTGCGCGCCGCTGAGCCAGCGGGTGGCCTCGGCGAGCAGGTCCTCGGCCGAGTCGGCGGCGGAGTCCGCGTCGGCGAGCAGGCCGAGGACGGCGCCGAGACGCAGCGCCGCGTCCGCGCGGCCCGACTCGGCGGCCCGGCGGAACCAGCCGGCGGCCTGCTCCAGGTCGCCCTCGCGCTCGTAGGTCTCGCCGAGGCCGAACGCCACGTCCGCCCACGTCCCGTCCGTCGGACGCCCAAGGTCCTCGGGGCTCCAGGGTCGGACAGGCATGCGATCACTCCGGCAGGTCGGTCAATTGAGAGACGGCACGTGGGAACCGTCACACGTGCCGTACCGGACCTATGGTGGACGCTCCACCCGAAATCCGCCACCGATTTAGCGACTTTCGGCGAAATTACTGCGCAGCCACCGCGATACAGGCGGAAACACGCCGTCTACGGCACACATCCAGCCGGGGCGGGCGGGTCAACAGGAGCGGAAGCGCCCGAGGCGCGGCCCCACGACGGCGGCGAAACTGACCACGGCGCAGACGAGCGTCACGGGCGCGGGCGCTCCGACGCGGCGGCCGGTCTCAGCCGTGATCAGCAGGGCAACGCCGCCCGCCACGACCGCACCGGCAAGATCCGTGACCGCCGCAGAGGCGGGGACGCGAGGCTCGGGCACCGGCGTCAGCACCAGGCGCGGATGTGCGCTCTCGGTCGGAGCCTCCGGGCAGACCATCACCATTCGCGTCTCCGGACCGGCGCCACACCGGGCCTGGCCTCGCGCCCTGCTCTCCATGGCGATCTCTCCTCGTCAGGCTCGCGGCCGCTATGGGCCCTCGACGATCCGTGCGGGTTCGACCCCCCACGGTTTCGACGCTCGCAGGCTGGGTGCTCGCGAAATGGGTGTTCATGGGCTCGACGCCGCTGGGCTGGACGGTCGCGGGGTCTGCCGGGAGGGCGACGGCCTTCCTCGGGTGGCGTTCCACCACAACGACGTTGACCAGGGGCGCGCGCCGCCCCCACACCTGTTGCTTACGGGGCTCACGGAGGTTCAGATTCCGCGTGCGGAAGCCCATCCAGAAGACATTGAGGTAGAGCAGGAGGAACAACGTGGCCGGGCCCAGGACCCAGAGAGCGATGGTGAGGCTGCCGGTCATCTCGACGCTCCTTCCAACGGAATGCCGGGAGGATGAACCCGACCAGCTGGTCCAGGTGCCTAGGCGCCTAGGCGCCTGACCACCCAGTTGATCTATCCGGTACCATCGGTGCCCATCAAGCCTTCTGACTCCAGCCATACCGGGTTTCGTCCTACTAAGGGTGTAACCAGCAACCAGACGGGCAAAACCTACTCGCAGCAACTACTTCCGTTGATTGCAATGAGAGTGCCATGGCAGACAACATCCCTAAGTACCGCCAGATCGCCAAGGACCTCCGCACCCGGATCGACAGCGGGGAGCTCGCACCCGGCACCCAGCTGCCGACCGAGAAGGAGCTGGCCGATCTCTGGGACGTGTCCCCCAACACGATCAAGAAGGCCCTCAACGAGCTGCGCATGGACGGCCGGGTAGAGACCGTCCCGCAGACGGGGAGCTTCGTCACCGAGGCCGATCAGCCGTTCGTCATCACCCTGAACCACACGGAACTCGACGATGAGCGCGCGCCCGGGCCGCGCTACGGCAGTGGTGAGGGCAGGGCATTCGAGATAGAGGCGCGGCGGCAGCGTCACGAGGCTCAGTTCTCGAAACCCGAGGTGCAGGTCGAGGACGCCGAGGATTTCCATATGAAGGCGTTCGGCATCCCGCCCGTCCCGGAAGGCCAGCTCAAGCCGCAGATCGTCCGCCGGTCCCAGCGGCGGTTGGTGGACGGCAAGCCGAACTCGCTCCAGCACTCCTACTACAGGCTGGAACTGGCGATCGAGGCGCAGCTGCTGCTCAACTCCGCGGACATCGTCGAAGGGACCGTCGCCTACCTGCAATCGTGCGGCCACGTCCAGGCCGGTTACGAGGACGTGTTCAACGCGCGCCCGCCCACGGCGGAGGAGCGCAAGTTCTTCCGCCTGTCCAAGGACAGCCTCGCCGTGATGGAGCACATCCGAACCGCTTACGACCAGAACGGCGAACCCATCCGCCTCACCATCACCGCGTACAAACCCGGCGCCACTCTGATCCGGTTCATCGCCGGGGAGGTGCCCGACGAGGTGTGGCAGAAGGGATCGTCCTGACGCGCTCCGGCTACCGCATCCGCCTCGCGCTGCCGGACGAGATCGGCATCGTCCTCGGGCTCATCGACGACGCGGCGGCCTGGCTGCGGTCCAAGCACACGACGCAGTGGCGCAGCCCGTGGCCCTCCGCTGATCAGCGCTGGAAACGCGTCCACGAAGCCCTCCTGAACCGGGAGACATGGCTGCTGCTCGACGCGGAACGTCCAATCGGAACCGTCAGCATCAGGTCCAGCGGCCACATGGAGCTCTGGACGCCGGAGGAACGCGCGGTCGAGGCCGTCTACCTGCACCGGCTGGTCATCGACCGCGCCTACGCGGGTGCCGGCCTGGGCGCCGAGCTCATCGGCTGGGCCGGACGCGAGGGCGCGTCGCGGCAGCGGGACGCGCGGCTGATCAGGATCGACGTCTGGACCGACAATGTCGAACTCCACGCCTACTACCGCCGCTTGGGCTTCAGGCACGTCGCGATCCGCACCACGTCCGACCGGACCCCGTCGGGCGCCTTGTTCGAGCGGCCGCTCGACC
Source organism: Actinomadura sp. KC06 (assembly GCF_004348735.1). Taxonomy (GTDB): domain Bacteria; phylum Actinomycetota; class Actinomycetes; order Streptosporangiales; family Streptosporangiaceae; genus Spirillospora. The sequence goes on along the minus strand of NZ_SMKT01000017.1, from coordinate 40,138 downwards.
CGCCCGAGCCCGCGCGCCACCCCCGTATCACCAAATGGCCCGGTCATTGAGCCTGGACGGGCACGGTCAGACGAAGCGGACGAGCATCAGGTCGCTGTCGGGGCTCTTGCGCCAGTAGACGGCGCCCGGGTCGGCCGACATGCCTTCGACCTCGCTCGCGATGATCAGCGCCCGGTTGATGCAGTCGGTCTTGTTGTAGCCGGTCAGCTCCTGCATGCGCTGGAGGGCCTGGACGGCCTTGCCGGTCAGGTTGACCGTCACGCGCTCGGGCTGCGGAACCGCATCGCCGCGGTGGGGCGGTTCACCGTCGTCCATGCTCCCACCCGAGGTGTCGGAGGCTGCTCGGGAGTTCGTCATGAGCGCGTTCTCCAATCCGGGGGCGGAGGCCGGCCCCGCCGTCCGTCCGGCGCGGGGTGCCGAACGCTCGCCGGTCAGCGATATTACAGCGTTCCAGCAGCGAATCCATGCCCCTCGTCGAGGGTGCAGGTTGGTGGTTCCCGCGCCAGATGGCCGAAAACCTCCACAATCACAGCTCTGCCTGACGGTTACCATCAGGCCAGCTTATTCTCGCCTGTCTTCATACAGTTATTATATGGTCTTCGTATGTATCGCTGGGTAGGCTGACGGCTGGGGAGAAGTGGGGACACGACGCCGGGAGGGCGGGCGTACACTACGGCGCACCTTCCCGGGGGAAGGACTACTTCGTGAGCACTGACCGTTTGGGGGCGCTGCTGCGGAGGCGCACGGCCTCGCGCGGCGGCCGGGCTGCTGAGCTCGAAGGTCACCACGCCCGCGACGCTCCTGGCCGTCGTCCTGGGATACGCGCTGGACGGCTCGCCCGGCGCCGTGATCACCGGCGGCCTGACGTTCCTGACGTTCCCCGTGGTGAGCATGACCAACGCGTTCGTCCAGTACATGCGGGCTGGGACGGTGCAGGCGGCGCCCATCGAGCCGCCGCCCGGGGCCGCTCCCCCGCCGCCGGTCGCCGCCCCGGCCGGGTCACCGTCCGGGGACCTGATCGAGGTCCCGCGGAGCGCCTCCTACGACGGGACGACGTTCTGGGGGTCGCTCACGCCCGACGAGCGCCACACCCTCCTCGCTCTGGCGCGCCGCCACGTGTTCCGCAAGGAGGACACGCTGTGCTGCGAGGGCGGGCCCGCCACCGAGGTCATCGTGATCCTTTCCGGCTGGACGCGGGTATGGGTCGACGAGGGCCTTGACCAGCGGATCCTCGCGTTCCGCGGCGCGGGCGAGCTGATCGGCGAGCGGGCGGCGCTGATGGTCAAGGACCGGTCCGCCAACGTGACCGCCGAGGGCGACGTGCAGGCGCTGCGGGTCGGTGCGCGCGACTTCGGGATCTTCCTGGACGCTCACCCGCGCGTCCGGGCCGTCCTGGAGCAGCAGGTCTACCGGCGGCAGGTCGAGCGGACCGAGCCGCCGGTGTCCCGCACGCTGCCGGACTGGTCCGGCGGCAACTGCACGATCCTGATCACCGACATCACCGGTTTCAGCTCCCCGGCGCGCACCGACGCCGACCGCAGGCACGTCCTGGACGCCATGTACCGGCTGCTGGACGAGTCGTTCACCGCCTCCGGTCTCCGGCTGGCGGACTTCTACGAGGAGGACCGCGGCGACGGCGCGCTCATCGTCGTCCCGCCGACGACGCCGACCGAGGCGGTCATCGACCCGATGCTCGCGCGGCTGGCCGCGGAGCTGCGCCGCCACAACCGCCGCGCCGCCGACGCGGCCCGGATGCAGCTGCGGGCCGCGCTGCACGTCGGTCCGGTGCAGCGCGGCCCGAAGGGCGTGTCCGGCATCTCGATCATCACGGCGCGGCGGATGGTGGACGCGCCCGCGGTGAAGAGGCGGGTCGCCGACACGGGCGCCGACCTGGCCTTCGTCACGTCCGACTTCGTCTTCGAGACCGTGATCACGTCCGCGCCGGGGTTCGTCGACCCCGGCCGCTACGCGCGCGTCCGGGTGCGGCTGAAGGAGGCGTCGCTGTCGGCGTGGCTCACCCTCGAAGGCGGCGAGTCGCGGCTCCGCGCCGTCTGAATCCGCCGGGCGTCAGGCGGCGACCAGGTCCTGGTAGTCGGGGTGCCTCTCGATCCACCTCTTGATGAACGGGCAGACCGGCGCCACCGACAGGCCCCGCGTCCGGACGTCGTCCAGGACGCCCCGGGCGAGCGCACCGCCGACGCCCTTCCCCTCGAACGCGGACCCGACCTCGGTGTGGACGAGGGCGATGGCGCCCTCCCGCAGCTCGTACTCGACGAACCCGGCGAGCTCGCCGTCCAGCCTGATCTCGTAGCGGTTCTGCCCGGCGTTGTCGGTGATCTCGGTGCTCATGCCCCCGATAATGCCCGCCGAGCCGAAGTAATTCCCGGTCAGCCCGCCTCGTAGCCGGCGCGGAGGAGGCAGTAGGTGACGGCTTCCTCCAGGGCCTGCCAGGACGCGGCGATGACGTTGTCCTCGACGCCGACCGTGCCCCATTCGCGTTCGCCGTCCCCGGACTCCACCAGCACCCGCGTGCGGGCGTCGGTGCCGTGCGCGCCCTCCAGGATGCGGACCTTGTAGTCGACGAGCTCCAGCCGCGCCAGCTCCGGGTAGAGGCGGCCGAGCGCGATGCGCAGCGCGTTGTCGAGGGCGTTGACGGGGCCGTTGCCCTCGCCCGTGGCGATGATCCGCTCGCCCTTGGCGTGCAGCTTGACGGTGGCCTCGCTGATCATGGAGCCGTCCGGGCGGCGCTCCACGATCGACCGCCACGACTCGACCTCGAAGTGCCGCTGCCGGACGCCGGTCAGCTCCTCGCGCAGCAGCAGCTCGAACGAGGCGTCCGCGGCCTCGAAGGTGTAGCCGTCCGACTCCAGCTTCTTGACCTTGTCCACGACGGCCTTGGCCTTCTCGCCGGACAGGTCGTAGCCGAGCTCGCGTCCCTTCAGCTCCACCGACGCGCGTCCGGCCATGCTGGACACCAGCATCCGCATGTCGTTGCCGACGGCGGCCGGGTCGATGTGCTGGTACAGGTCCGGGTCGACCTTGACGGCGGACGCGTGCAGCCCCGCCTTGTGCGCGAACGCCGACAGGCCCACGTAGGGCTGCTGGGAGCTCGGCGCGATGTTGGTGACCTCGGAGACGGCGTGCGCGATCCGGGTCATCTCGGCGAGCTGCGCGTCCGAGACCAGCGGCATCCCGCGCTTGAGCTGCAGGTTCCCGACGACGGTGAACAGGTTGGCGTTGCCGCTGCGCTCGCCGTACCCGTTCGCGCACCCCTGGACGTGGGTCGCCCCGGCCTTCACGGCGGCGAGCGAGTTCGCGACCGCGCAGCCGGAGTCGTCGTGGCAGTGGATCCCGACGCGGACGCCGAGCGACACGACGTCGTGGACGACGTCGGCCAGCTCGTCCGGCAGCATGCCGCCGTTGGTGTCGCACAGCGCGACGACGTCCGCGCCCGCCTCGGCGGCCGTGCGGACGGCCTCCAGCGCGTACGCGCGGTTGGCCTTGTAGCCGTCGAAGAAGTGCTCGGCGTCCAGGAAGACTCGTTGGCCCTCCGCACGCAGGTGGGAGACCGTGTCGCGGATCATCGCGAGGTTCTCCTCCAGGGTGGTGCGGAGGGCCAGCTCGACGTGCCTGTCGTGACTCTTGGCGACAAGGGTCACGACAGATGCGCCGGAGTCGCGCAGCGCGGCAACCTGAGGGTCGTCGGCGGCCCGCACACCGGCCCGGCGGGTCGCGCCGAACGCGGTGAGCTGCGCGTGCGTCAGGTCGAGCTCTGTTCGAGCGCGCCTGAAGAACTCGGTGTCCTTGGGGTTGGCTCCGGGCCAGCCGCCCTCGATGAAGCCCACGCCAAGGTCGTCCAGGTGCCGCGCGATGGCGAGCTTGTCGGGCACGGAGAGGTTGAGCCCCTCCTGCTGCGAGCCGTCGCGCAGGGTGGTGTCGTAAACGTGGAAAGCGTCGCCTTGCATTGCGTGGTACCCCCAAGGGGCTGCGCCAGGACACAAAAAAGACCCCTCACGGACGTGAGAGGTCTGCGCGCCGGCGCTGTCCCGTTAGCTGCTGCCGGCGCGCCAGCCGATAATCACGAGGCTGTCGCGCATGATGTGCGCCAGTCTGCCACATGGTTCGCGTTCCTGGGACATCCGTCTCAGATGGTGAGACGGACGGGAGCCCGCCGAGACGCCGCGGCCCCGGCACGCACGGTGCCGGGGCTGCGGAAACGCGACATCAGACGATCTTGTGGACCCAGCCGTAAGGGTCGGGACGGGTGCCGTACTGGATGCCGACCAGCGCCTCGCGCAGCCGCATCGACACCTCGCCCGGTTCGCCGTCGCCGATCGTCCACTCGCGGTCGGCGCCCTTGACCCGGCCGACCGGGCTGATGATCGCGGCGGTGCCGCAGCCGAACACCTCGGTGATCGCGCCGGACTCGCAGCCGGACTGCCACTCCTCGATGCTGATCTTGCCCTCCTCGGCGGGGATGCCGAGGTCGGGGGCCAGCTTGAGCATGGAGTCGCGGGTGACGCCGGCGAGGAGCGTCCCGGTGAGCGCGGGCGTGAGGATCCGGGCCTGCGTGCCGGAGCCGTAGACGAACAGCAGGTTCATCGAGCCGACCTCCTCGACCCAGCGGTGCTCGACCGCGTCCAGCCAGACGACCTGGTCGCAGCCCTCCGCGACGGCCTGCGCCTGCCCGGCGAACGAGGCCGCGTAGTTCCCGCCGGTCTTGGCCTCGCCGGTGCCGCCCGGCGCGGCGCGCGTGTAGTCCTGCGACAGCCACACCGAGACCGGCTTGATCCCGCGCGGGTAGTACAGGCCGGACGGGGACGCGATGACCATGAAGAGGAACTCGTTCGCGGGGCTGTTGACGCCGAGCGCGCGGGTGGTCGCGAACATGAACGGGCGCAGGTAGAGGCTGTGCCCCTCGGTGTCGGGCACCCAGTCCTTGTCGGTGCGGACGAGGAGTTCGATCGCGTCCACGAACAGCTGCTCGGGGATCTCCGGCATCGCCATCCGGCGCGCCGACCGGTTCATCCGGGCCGCGTTCATGAACGGCCGGAAGGTGACGACCGAGCCGTCCGGCTGCTTGTAGGCCTTGAGGCCCTCGAACAGCTCCTGGGCGTAGTGCAACACCTGGCTGGCCGGGTCCATCGGGATCGGACCGTACGGCTCGAGTCTCGCGTCGTGCCAGCCCCGGTCGGCGGAGTACCGGATCGTGACCATGTGGTCGGTGAAGTACCGGCCGAAGCCGGGATCGGCCAGGACGCGCTCGCGTTCGGCGGCGGTCGCGGGCCGGTCCGTGCGCGTGATCTCGAAGTCCAGGGTGTCGCTCATCGCGGTTCTCGTCCTCTCGCGGATCGCCGGCACGGCCCCATCGCCGTTGCGGCTTCCTAGTCCCTATTGTCGTACTTCGTCCAGACTCACTCCTTCACCGACCACTCGCCCTCCGGCGCGGGGCGGACCCGGGGGGAGGAAGAGTGTTCGTCACGGCGCACACTAAACCGGGCGCGCCGCGAGGGCACGCCCGGAGTTTCTCTGTTCCGCTGACCGGCAGAGAGGCGCGCCCTCAGCCGGATACTCGCTTGGCGATCGAGTCGCCGATCTGGGACGTGGACCGCTCGCCGAGGGCGGCGCGCTCGGCGAGGTCGTCCGAGACGGCCTGCTCGACGCGGCGGGCGGCGTCGCCCGCGCCGATGTGGTCGAGCAGCATCGCGACGGACAGGATCGTGGCGGTCGGGTCGGCCTTGCCCTGCCCGGCGATGTCGGGGGCGCTGCCGTGCACCGGCTCGAACATCGACGGCGCGGTGCGGTCGGGGTTGACGTTGCCGGACGCGGCGAGCCCGATGCCGCCGGCGATCGCGGCGCCGAGGTCGGTGATGATGTCGCCGAACAGGTTGTCGGTGACGATCACGTCGAACCGCCGCGGCTGCGACACGAAGAACATCGTGGCCGCGTCGACATGCAGGTAGTCGGTCGTGACCTGCGGGTACTCCTGCGCGACCTGCTTGAGAACGCGCTGGTACAGCTCTCCCGCGAAGGTCAGGACGTTGTCCTTGTGGACGAGCGTGAGCCGCTTGCGGGGTCGCGCGGCCGCGGTCTCGAACGCGTACCGGACGACCCGCTCGACGCCGAAGGCGGTGTTGACGCTCTCCTGCGTGGCGACCTCGTGCGGGGTGCCCTTGCGCAGCACGCCGCCGACTCCGGTGTACGGGCCCTCGGTGCCCTCCCGGACGACGACCATGTCGACGTCTTCCGTGGTCACGCCCGCCAGCGGCGTCGCGACGCCCGGGAACAGCTTCACCGGGCGCAGGTTGACGTAGTGGTCGAGCGCGAACCGGGCCCGCAGCAGCAGCCCGCGCTCCAGCGTCCCGCTCGGCACGCTCGGGTCGCCGACGGCGCCCAGCAGGATGACCTCCTGCTCGCGCAGCTCGTCCAGGACCGAGTCGGGCAGCGTCTCGCCGGTCCGGTGCCAGCGGGCGGCGCCGAGGTCGTAGGACGTCCGCTCGAACGCGAGACCGCTGGACGGCGACACGGCGTCGAGGACCTTCAGCCCTTCGGCGACCACCTCGGGACCGATCCCGTCCCCCGGGATGACGGCCAGACGAACGCTGCGGGAAACCATGCGCGCACTCTACTGCAAACGTCTCAGTGCGTGGGCTTTGATCTCACATCTCGGGACGATCATCCCGTTTCAGCAGGGAGCAGTCACCGCACATCCCGCCGTCCGGGACGCGGTAGTACAGGCAGCAGCTCCGCCGGACGTACCCGTCCGGCCCGAACGCCCCCGCCCCGGCCAGCGGCTCCCGCGCGAGCAACTCCCGGACGACCTCGCGCCGAGCCGCGTCAGGCGGCCCCACGTTCAGGCTCCCGGCGAGAGCGGAGGCCGCATTGCCCCAGACCAGCCCTTCCGCGAGCCCGACGAAGGTCGACATGACGTCACGAAGCGGCTTGAGCAGACCGTCCACGACCATGGGCCGGATGAGAGCCGCGGCTTCGCCGGCCCCGTCCACCCGCCACCCGGACGGCTCGTCCAGCCGGAACGCGATCGCCTCCCCCGGCGCCCAGTACCAGCGCAACCGCCCCAGGTCGGGGACGACACCACGCGCCGCCGCCGCAACGACCGGCGACCAAACCCGCGCAGCAAGCCCTTGAAAGACCAGCGACCCCGCCACCCGCCGCTCCTCGGTACCGAGCCTCTCGGCGTAGTCCTCGGTCAGCGCGACGAGCCGGGCAGGATCACCAGGAAACGGCTCCCAAGCGAGAGCGTCCTCCGCTCCGGTGACGATCTCGAAGTACGGCCCGAGCCGGGCCACCTCCCCCAGCACCCGGGCCACTTCGGCGGAACCCACGTCGAGCGCCATAGCCCTCAGTGTCCCACCGCGACAACCTCAGCCGTCGCCGCAACCACGCAACGACCTCAACGCCTGCGATCGCGTCCGAAGGCAGGTTCGAGCTTGCGAGAACCTGATCGCGCAGCGAGCCGCCAAGGCGAGACAAAGCGATGCAGCGATCGCGCGCAGTGCTCGACGATGGAGGGCGCTCAGCGCCCGACGGAGGAGAGAAGCGCTAATCAGCCCTGCGGTCCAGGGCGGCCTGCAGGGCGCGGGCGGCTTCTTCTTCGGCGTCGTCGTTCGGGGCGTTGTTCAGGGTGTCGTACATGATGATTCGCTCCGTGTCGCTGTGCTGAGACCAGTGGGGCCGCCGGGACGCCGTGGTTCGCACGGTCCGGCGTCGGCATCGGACTCACGGCCAGGCAGAGCCTCCGCAGCGGGTGCCGGCCTGCCGATGATCAGGCCCCGCTGCGGCAGCGAAGGATTACTACGAAGCGCCGCATGACTATCTGCGAGATTACCCCCCGGTGCGGCGGACTGTCCCGACCCGTGGCGGAAAATCTCACGATCTGAGACGCGGAGCGTGTGAGAACCGCCACGGGTTGGGACGTGCCGGAAAAATCAGCTTTCGAGGTCGACCCGGCGGCCCATGTCGGCGCCGACCTCGGCGGTGATGGCGTCGACGAGCTGCGGCGGGATGGCCGAGTCGACGGTCAGGGCGATCAGCGCCTTGCCGCCTTTGGCGTCCCGGCCCACCTGCATGCCCGCGATGTTGACCTGCTCGTCGCCGAGGATCTTGCCGACCGCGCCCACGATGCCGGGACGGTCGACGTAGGAGAAGAACGCCATGTGCTCGGTCGGGACGAGCTCCATGTTGTAGCCGTTGATCTCGATGATCCGCTCGGCGTGCTTCGGGCCGGTGAGCGTGCCGGACACCGACACGACGTCGCCGTCGGCCATCGTGCCGCGCACCTGCACGACGTTGCGCCAGTCGGGGCTGTCCTCGCTGGTGGTGAGGGTGACCTCGACGCCCCGGTCGCGGGCCAGCAGCGGCGCGTTGACGAACGTCACCGTCTCCTCGATCACGTCCAGGAAGACGCCCTTGAGCGCGGCGAGCTCCAGCACCTTGACGTCGTGCTCGGCGATCTCGCCGCGGACGACGACGTCCAGCCGGACGGGGACGCCGCCGGCGAGGGAGGTGAAGATCCGGCCGAGCTTCTCGGCGAGCGGCAGGCCGGGCTTGACGTCCTCGGCGACCGCGCCGCCCTGCACGTTGACCGCGTCCGGGACGAACTCGCCGGACAGCGCGAGCTTCACCGACCGGGCGACCTGCGTGCCGGCCTTCTCCTGCGCCTCGTGGGTGCTGGCGCCGAGGTGCGGGGTCACCACGACGCTGTCGTGGTGGAACAGCGGGCTGTCGGTCATCGGCTCGGTGGTGAACACGTCGATGCCGGCGCCGGCGACGCGGCCGTCCTTCAGCGCGAGGTCGAGGGCCTCCTCGTCGACGATCCCGCCGCGGGCGGCGTTCACGATCCGCACGGTCGGCTTGACCTGCCGCAGCTCGCGGTCGCCGATGAGGCCGAGCGTCTCGGGCGTCTTCGGCAGGTGGACGGTGATGAAGTCGGACTCGCGGAGCAGCTCGTCCAGTGTGACGAGCTTCACGCCGAGCTGGGCGGCGCGGGCGGCCTGCACGTAGGGGTCGAACGCGATCACGTTCATGTCGAAGGCGGCGAGGCGCTGCGCGACGAGGACGCCGATGCGGCCGAGGCCGAGGACGCCGACGGTCTTGCCCTGCAGCTCGACGCCGGTGTACTTGGACCGCTTCCACTCGCCCTGCTTGAGGGCGCCGTGGCCCTGCGGCACGTTCCGGGCGGTGGCGAGCAGCAGCGCGATCGCGTGCTCGGCGGCGGTGACGATGTTGGACGTGGGCGCGTTGACGACCATGACGCCGGCCTTGGTCGCGGCCTCCACGTCAACGTTGTCCAGGCCGACGCCCGCGCGGGCGACCACCCGCAGCTTGGCGGCGTGCCGGAACACCTCGGCGGTGACCTTGGTGGCGCTGCGGACGATCAGCGCGTCGACGTCGGCGACGGCGGGCAGCAGCCGTTCGCGGTCGGCGCCGTCGACGTGGCGGACCTCGTAGTCGGCTTCCAGCACGGCGATGCCGGCGGGCGAGAGTTCTTCGGCGACGAGGACGACGGGCTTGCTCAAGGCAGACAGTCCTTCGGAAAGTGGATGGCCGTGTGAGTGTGTGCAGGTGACGTCACGGGTCACCTCGTCGTGCCCTCGCCCCCAGGCGTCGAGTCTATCTCCCGGCGGCCAGAGCGATTCGCGGCAGGGAGACACCTACCGGTAAGTCCTTCTTTGCCGGGATGCGCGCAGAGCGAGGCGCAGGGCGAGACGCGGAGCGAGGCGCAGGGCGAGGCCCCGTCCGCGCCGCCTCCCGGCCGCGGTCCGGTCAGGTCCAGGGCAGGGCCGGTCAGGTCCAGTCCGGCGATCCGGTCGTGGCAGGTCCGGGCGGGGCCCGAGCCCGGCCGGTCAGGCCGCGTTGGGCTCGGGCATCGCGAGCAGGACGCACGCGACCCGCTCCGCGTCGGCGACGTGGACGTGCGGGACGTCCACGTACACGCGCAGCGGCCCGGCGGGCAGCCCCAGCTCGTCGGCGACCTGGACCTGCACCTCGCGGAGCGGGATGTAGGTCAGGTAGCCGCGGTAGACGTTCTGCGACCGGAACATCGCCGTCATGATCAGCCGGTAGCCGCGGATGCGGAAGGACAGCGCCGTCAGGCTGGGCAGCCCCTCCGCCGGCTCGCCGGGGATCGTCAGCGAGATCCAAGCGCTGGTCGTCCAGGGCCTGGCCCGCAGCAGGTCGACGACCCAGCGGATCTGGTCGTTGCCCTCGAGGTCGTGCAGCCGCGGCCAGTACCGCCCGCGGACGGCCCGGCGCGTGCGCTCCTGCGCCCGCCGGACGATCCGCGCGCGGTCGCCGTGCTCGTGCAGGATCGGGTCCTCCCAGCTCAGCGAGGTGACCTCGAACAGCAGCGGCGGTCCCTCGATGATGGGGCCGCCCTCCTCGAGGCCGGCCTCGCCGGCCGTCCAGACGTGCCGCAGGACGCCGATCCACGCCTGTCCGCAGCTCTCCCAGCGCCGGACGTCCTTCTCCTCGTCCGCCGGCACGTCACGACTCCCCGCCGCAATTCGTCCCTTGGCCCGCATTGCGGATCCGGGAATAGGCCGCACGCGGCATTGCCGCGCGGGGGGTGATTTCCGCGTCGTCTCCGGCCCGTGGCTCTCCGTCGTTCTTGAACAGCATCACACCACTCATGCTCTCCGCCCCAATGCCGCCACGGCGGCGGTCGCACGAGTGTTTGCGCGGGGTCCCCGCGCCGGCCGCGGCCGTCACGGCTTTCTTCAAGTATCAGGCAAGAAGCGCTAAAACGACAGAGCAATTTAGCCAGAAGGTGCCTTCACCGTCATTCTGACCCGTGCTTCGATGATCGGTCACTTGGACAATCTGTCCAAAATGTCGTGATTATCGTGGGTTGCGGGTCCCGGACGTGCGGTGCAGCACGATGTAGCCGTCCTGCCGGAAGACCTCGCGGTACCCCTCGGCCGCCAGTTCCGCCACCCGCCGCCGCTGGTCGGCCACGCTCGGGAACGGGAACTCCAGGCGTCCGACGTAGGCGACGACCCAGGGCGCGCCGCGCGAGTGCTCGTCCCACAGCAGGACGCGGGCGCGGGAGGTCAGCGCGGGGCCGACGCCGTTGGCCGCCTCGACGAGCGCGCCGTCCGGGATCTTCGAGGCCGCGGCGGACGCGGCGCGGGCGCGGTCGTTCTGCGCCCACAGTGCGGGATCGGCGAGATGGCGGTAGGCGAAGAACGGCACGCAGACGACCATCGCCACCAGGACCGCAGCCGTCGGCAGCATGGACGGGGCCCGTCGCAGGGCAGGGATTTTGCCGCGCAGCCGTGCGGCGCCGTCCACCGCCGCCAGGACGAGCACGGCGATGATGAACGCGTTGTAGTGGTAGTGCGGCTCCCACCAGTTGCTGAAGCGGCTGTTGAGCATCCGTTCGGCCAGCAGCGGCAATGCGGTCAGAGTCAACGGCGACGCCAACGGAAGCAGAAGCAGCGGAAGGACGACCAGCGCCATTGTCAGAACCTTCTGCGGCGGGGTGCCGAGAACGGCCACGACGTCCCACGGATGGGTCAGCGCATGAACGGCCGCATGGGGCAGGTCCGGGCCGAGCGACCCGTACGCCCAGTAGTAGTCGTTGTCCCCGCCGAACGCGGCAATGATCACGCGAGAGGACACCCACGTGGCGACCAGGCCCACGACGACATAGGCGAGACCCGTCCGCCGCTCGCCCCTCGGCAGCAGATCGCGCAGCCGCCTGGGCCGACCTTCGTACCGGGTGAGGAGGTAAAGGCCGAAGCCCGCGAGCAGGAGCCCCATGTCCTCCTTGACCAGCAGCAGGACGAACGCCGCCAGCACCGCCTGCCCCCGCCGTCCGGCGTCGTGGCGCTCCACCATCAGCGCCGACAGCAGCGGGACGAACGCGACCTCGTGGAAGTCGAACGCGAGCGCCTCGGCGATCGGCCACGACAGGGCGTAGCCGCCGGCGGCGCAGTACGCGGCGCGGGCGCCGAGCCGGCGCTCGGTGAACCGCCAGATCGGCACGATCGCGAGGGCGAGCAGGGCGGCCTGCGCGAGCAGCAGCGTCTCCGGACCGTCGTGGATCCAGTACAGCGGCGCCAGCAGGACGAGGATCGGCGAGAAATGGTCGCCGAGGATGGAGAAGTCGGGCCCGAACTCGTTGTGGACGCCCTTCACCATCGCGACCGGCCACTCGAGGCGGCTGTACGAGCGGATCGCCTGATCGAAGATGACCAGGTCGTAGCTGCCCGACCGGAACGCCCGCAGCCGCATCAGCGAGTACGCCGCGTACAGCACGGCGCTCGCGACGATCATCGCCGTGAGCGCCGTCCGGCGCCCCGATCCTCCCCAGCGGCCCGCCGGGACCTGCTCGGCAGGCCCCTCCACCGCAACCGCCTCAGCCACGCGCCGGACGCTATCAGCAGCGCCCGGCGCGCGGCCGAACCCCTGGACGGAACCCCGCCGAGCCCTGGGAACGGAAGCCCGCGGAGCCCTAGGACAGGACGCGGTGCGTCATGGGGAGGCGGTTCCGGGTGAACGTCGCGGCGACGAGGGCCGCGGCGCACGGGATGAGCACGCCGACGGCGAGCAGCAGCGTCCACGGGACGTCGATGATCGTGCCGTGCTCGGCGGCGCCCGGCTGCTCCGGCCGGCTCGTGAGCGGCCGCGCCACCGCGAGGCCGGGGACGAGCCCGCCCGCGATGCCGAGCCAGCAGCCCGCCGCGGCGACGAAAAGCGCCTGGCACATCGTCAGCACCCGCCAGGTCAGCGGGCGGGCGCCGACCGCGGCGAGGGTCGCGAGGTCCGGCCTGGCGTCGGCCGCCGCCAGGCTCGTGGCGATCAGCGCGCCGCCGAGCGCCAGGACGGCCGCCACCGACGCCAGCAGCAGCGTGACCGTGCCGAAGGAGTCGGTGAAGCCCCGCTCGACGTACACGGCGTCCGTGTGGGGGTTGAAGGGGGCCATGGACCTCTGCAGTCGGGCCTCCTCGGCCTTCGTGACGCGGTGGTCGGCGCGGTCGACGCCGAACGCCTCCGTCCCGACGGGCAGGCCGATGCGCTCGGCGATCTTCGGCGGGACGATGGCGCGCACGCCCGGATCGCCGCCCGCGGCCACGGACGGCAGGCCCTCGACCCGCCTGAGCGTGCGCTCCGCGTCGTCGTCCCACACGAACACCCTGGCGGTCGTCGTCCCGCCCCCGGTGGGCGTCGCGCCGAACAGGACGACCTTGCCCGCGTCCAGGGCGGACGTGACGGCGGGGTCGTCGCGGCCGAGCAGCATGCGCGCCTCGCGGGCGCCCCCGACGACGTTGTCCAGGAGGACGGTCATGCCCGCCGGGTCCTCGCGGGCGATGAAGCTGAGGGCCGGGCATTCCGCCGCGTCGGCGTTCATGCACGTCCCGCCGGGGCCGGGCAGGGTCTTCAGCGGGAGGACGGGCACGCCGGGCAGGTCGCGCCGGATGACCCGCTCCGCCTCGTCCGCGCGGGCCTGGGGGGCGCGGATCAGCGCGCTTCCCATCGGCAGCGTCGCCTGGTACTCGAGCTGGCTCTGCCGGAAGTCGCTGGCGCCCCCGATGGCCAGCGCGGTGATTCCGGCGACGGCCGCGGTGATCGCGGCGACCGCGGGCGCGGTGCGGGCGCGGTTGCGGGCGCCGTCCCGGACGGCGAGCCGCAGCGGCAGCGGCAGGCGGGGCGCGAGCCGCCCGGCCGTCCCGACGATCCACGGGCACGCCAGGACCAGGCCGACGATGATCGCCGCCGCGCCGAACGCGGCCCCGAACTCGCGCAGGGGGCCGACGCCGGCCAGGGCTGTGACGACACCCGCAAGGATGAGCGCGCCGCCGCCGATCGGCCATCCGCGCCGGGACCGTCCGGGCGGGTCGCGGCGTCCGGCGAGGGCGGCGGTGACGTCCATCCGGGCGGCCTGCGCGGCGGGCAGCAGCGCGGCCAGCACCCCGCTCCCCGCGCCGAGCAGCATCGTCACGGCGACCTGGAGCCACGGCACGCGGAACGGCCCGAACGGCTCGCCCTCCGCGGCCTCGAGGGCGGGGACGGCTGCGGCCGCGGCGAGCGTCCCGAGGACCGCCCCGCCGACCGCGGCGATCCCGCCGAGGAGCAGGCCGGACGCGAGGACGACGGCGCGCAGGTGCCGGTCGGTCCCGCCCGCCGCGGCGACGAGCGCGAGGTCGCGGCGGCGCCTGCGGGCGTCCACCACCAGCGCCGGCCCGGCGAGGAGGACGACCTGCAGCAGGATCATCGTGATCGCCATCCCGGTGATGGCGGTCTCGGCGGCGCCGGCTCCCGAGTCCCCGGTGCCCTCCGCGGAACCCTCGCCCGTCCGCCACAGGACGGCGAGCGCGACGATGGCCGCGACCGGGAGCCCGATCATGCAGAGGATCAGCGCGGTGCGGCCCTTGGCGCGGAGCGCGTCTTTCCGGGCGATGCGCAGCGCGAATCGGTACCGGTTCACGGCGCCTCCTGGAGGAGGGTCTCGGGGCCGGTGCGCGCGGGCGTGGCGTCGACGATCCTGCCGTCGCGCAGGAACACGACCCGGTCCGCCCAGGCGGCGTGCCTCGACTCGTGCGTGACCATCAGGCAGGACGCGCCCGCGTCGCAGCGGCCGCGCAGCACGCGCATCACGTCCTCGCCGGTGTGGCTGTCGAGCGCGCCGGTCGGCTCGTCGGCGAGGACGAGCCGGCGGTCGCCGACCAGCGCGCGGGCGATCGCGACGCGCTGCTGCTGGCCGCCGGACATCTCGCCCGGGAACCGGCCCGCCAGCTCCTCGACGCCGACCTCCGCCAGCGCCTCCCCCGCCTCGCGGCGGGCGCGCCGGGAGCGGACGCCGTCGAGCTCGCGGGGCAGCATGACGTTCTCGGCGGCGGTCAGGCTCGGGATGAGGTTGAGGTCCTGGAACACGTACCCGACACCGCGGCGGCGCAGGGCGGACCGTCCGGACGGGCCGAGCGCGCCCAGGTCGGCGCCGTCGAGGAGGATCCGTCCGGACGTCGGCGTGTCGAGGCCGCCGGCAAGCGTCAGCAGCGTGGACTTGCCGGACCCCGACGGGCCCATCACGGCGACGAACTCCCCGGCCGCGACGTCCAGCGTCACGTCCCGGAGCGCGTGCACGAGGGCGGGCCCGGTCCCGTGGTCGCGGGAGACGTCCCGCATGGCGAGCAGGCTCATCGCCGGGCCTCCTCGTCGCTCTCCACCGGCAGGTGAGCCGGGGCCGCCGGTGGCGTGGCGCGGGCGACGTAGGTCTCGCAGTGGTCGAGCCAGCGCACCTCGGCCTCCGCCTGAAAGATCATGGATTCCAGGACGAGGCACCACGCGCGGTCGCCCTGCTCGGCGGGGACGGCGGGCGCGTCGGCCTTCAGCCGGGTGAGGTCCTGCAGCGCGCGCAGCGTGGCGCCGCGCTGGGTCTGGACGACCTGCGCGACGTCCACGCCGGGCGTGGTGACGGCCATCGCCAGCTTGATCGCCAGCTCGTCGCGGGGCCGGTCGGCGCGGACGATCGGGGTGGCGAACCACCGCCGCACGTCCGCCTCGCCCGCCGGGGTGATCCGGTAGACGAAGCGGCCCTCGTCGTCGGCGCCGACGCGGGTGACGAGCTCGTCGCGTTCGAGGCGGGACAGGGTGGAGTAGACCTGGCCGATGTTGAGCGGCCAGGTGGCGCCGGTGGACGACTCGAACTCGGCGCGGAGCTGGTAGCCGTAGCGGGGCCCCTGGGACAGCAGTGCCAGCAGGCCGTGACGGATCGACATACCTACCAAGTATGCATACCGAGTATCCCTAGGGCAATACCGAGTATGCATCCATGGCGACACACCGCCGGGATTTCACTGTACGCAACCGTCCGGAGGCTTAACGTAACTGTCGTTCCCGGCCGATCAGGAGACTCCGTGAGCTCGGACTGCACCATCAGCGTCCTGCGCGACGTCCTGCGCGTGTACGACCACCGCTACCTGAGCCTCGACCGCGTGCAGCGCGAGCGCCTCGTCGACGGCACCCGCCGCGTCATCGGCGAGGAGGGCCTCAGCGAGGCCGCCCGCGCCGCGATGCCCGCGTCCGTCCGGCTCAGGGCGTTCTGCATCCAGCACGGCCTGGACGACGAGCTGGAGCGGCTCATCCGCGACGAGACCGACGGCGTCCTGGCGGGCGCCGTCGTGGTCGGCGGGCGGATCTACGCCATGTACCCGTACCTGCGCGGCGTCCCCCGCCAGGACGCCGACATCACCACCGAGGTCGGGGTGGACCACCGCCTGGACGCCGTCACCTGGCAGAACAGGAAGATCCGCATCCGCGGCTTCGCGGCGCTGCAGCGCGTCGAGACGAACCGGACCGCCGTGGACGTCATCCTGCGGGAACGGACCTCCGGCCGGGAGCACGGCTTCCTCGCCGAGCCCCGCCAGGAAAGCCCCGGAGCGTTCGAGGCCGTCGCCGACCCGGCCGTCGTCGAGCCGGGGCGCTGGGACGTGCACGTCTCCGCGACGAGCCTCGGCGTGACGCGCGAGGCCCGCTTCGGGTCGGTCCGCGGCGACGGCGTGAAGACCGTCCAGCAGCGGCGCACCGCCGAGGCCAAGGACGTCACGGTCTACTTCACCAAGGGGGGCCACCTGGCGCTGGTCGTCGCCGACACCGACGGCCGCCGCCCGCCGCTCCGCACCAGGCTCGGCCGCCTCCTCCGCGACCGCTGACCCCGGCGTGTCGCCCCATCACGGTTCGATCGGTAGGGCAACACGCCGGCCATCGGTCAGTCGAGCGGAGCTCGTCCGTTGAATGGTGTGGGTGGGGGCTGGAGGACGGTTAGTCGTTGAGCCAGCTCATCATGGGACGGAGCTCGGCGCCCGTCTTCTCGATCGGGTGCTCGGCGAGCTCCTCGCGGTACTTGCCGAACTGCTTCTGGCCGCCCTCGAACTCGTCCACCAGCTCCTTGGCGTACTGGCCGGACTGGATCTCGCCGAGGATCTTCTTCATCGCGGCCTTGGTCTCCGGCGTGATCACGCGCGGGCCGCGGCTGTAGCCGCCGTACTCGGCGTTGTCGGACACCGACCAGTACATCTTCGACACGCCGCCCTCGTACATCAGGTCGACGATCAGCTTCATCTCGTGCAGGACCTCGAAGTAGGCGACCTCCGGCTGGTAGCCGGCCTCGGTCAGCACCTCGAAACCCGTCTTGATCAGCTCGGAGACGCCGCCGCACAGCACCGTCTGCTCGCCGAACAGGTCGGTCTCGGTCTCCTCGGTGAACGTCGTCCTGATGCCGCCCGCGCGCAGGCCGCCGATCGCCTTGGCGTAGGAGAGGGCCAGCGGCCAGGCGCCGCCGGACGGGTCGCGCTCCACGGCCACGATCACCGGCACGCCGCGCCCGGCGACGAACTGGCGGCGGACGAGGTGCCCCGGGCCCTTCGGCGCGACCATCGCCACGTCCACGCCCTCCGGCGGCTGGACGAGGTCGTACCGGATGCTGAACCCGTGGCCGAAGAACAGCGCGTCGCCCTCGACCAGCGCCGGGCGGATGTCCTTCTCGAAGATCTCCCGGTGGTGGTGGTCCGGGGCCAGCAGCATGATCAGGTCGGCCTCCTCGGCCGCCTCCGCCGGGGTGACGACGCGCAGCCCCTCGGCCTCCGCCTTCTCCCGGCTGGCCGACCCCTCGCGGAGCCCGACCCGCACGTCGACGCCGGAGTCGCGCAGGGAGAGCGCGTGCGCGTGCCCCTGGCTGCCGTAACCGATGATCGCGACGTGCCGGCCCTGGATCACGCTCAGGTCGGCGGCGTCGTCGTAGAACATCTCAGCCACAGTGCTATTGCCTTTCGTTGGTTTCGTGAATTCGCCCAAGGTGCGGGGACGTGCCCCCGCGCGGGTCACGCGCTGCGCTCGATGGCCCGCAGCGACCGGTCGGTGATGGACCGGGCGCCGCGGCCGATGGCCACCATGCCCGACTGCACCAGCTCCTTGATGCCGAACGGCTCCAGGACCCTGATGAACGCGTCCAGCTTGTCGCGGTTGCCGGTGGCCTCGATGGTGACGGCGTCCGGCGCGACGTCCACCACCTTGGCGCGGAACAGCTGGACGGTCTCCAGCACCTGCGAGCGCGTCTCGGCGTCGGCGCGCACCTTGACCAGCACCAGCTCCCGCTGGACGGACGCCGACGAGTCCAGCTCGACGATCTTCAGCACGTTGATCAGCTTGTTGAGCTGCTTGGTGACCTGCTCCAGCGGCAGGTCCTCGACGTTCACCACGATCGTCATCCGGGAGATCTCCGGGTGCTCGGTGGTGCCGACCGCGAGGGACTCGATGTTGAAGCCGCGCCGGGAGAACAGCGCCGCGACCCGGGCCAGGATGCCGGGCTTGTTCTCCACGAGCACCGACAGGGTGTGCAGGCTCATCGGGGTCAGTCTCCGTTCTCCCACTCGGGCGCCATGTCCCGCGCGATCTTGATGTCGTCGTTGGTGGTCCCGGCCGCGACCATCGGCCAGACCATGGCGTCCTTGTGCACCACGAAGTCGATGACGACGGGCGCGTCGTTGATCTCCATCGCCTTGGCGATGACCTCGTCCACGTCCTCGGCCTTCTCGCAGCGCAGGCCGACACAACCGTACGCCTCGGCGAGCTTCACGAAGTCCGGGATGCGCTTGGCGGCGAGCCCGGACTCCGACTGCAGGGTCGTGTTGGAGTACCGCCCGTCGTAGAAGAGCGTCTGCCACTGCCGGACCATCCCGAGGTTCCCGTTGTTGATCACGGCGATCTTGACGGGGACGCCCTCGATCGCGCAGGTCGCGAGCTCCTGGTTGGTCATCTGGAAGCAGCCGTCGCCGTCGATCGCCCACACGGTCGAGTCGGGCGAGCCGACCTTGGCGCCCATCGCGGCCGGGACGGCGTAGCCCATCGTCCCGGCCCCGCCGGAGTTCAGGAACGCGCCGGGACGCTCGTACTTGATGAACTGCGCGGCCCACATCTGGTGCTGGCCGACGCCCGCGACGTAGTACGCGTCGGGACCGGCGATGCGGCCGATGCGCTCGATGACGTACTGCGGGGACAACGAGCCGTCGTCCGGCGTGTCGTAGCCGAGCGGGTACGTCGCGCGCCACGCTTCGAGCTGCCGCCACCAGTCGCCGTAGTCGCCCTTGCGCCCGGCCTCGTGCTCGTTCTGCACGGCGACGATCAGGTCGGCGATGACCTCGCGGGCGTCCCCGACGATCGGGACGTCGGCGTGCCGGTTCTTGGAGATCTCCGCCGGGTCGATGTCGGCGTGCACGATCTTGGCGCCGGGCGCGAACCCGTCCAGCTTGCCGGTGACGCGGTCGTCGAACCGGGCGCCGAGCGCGACCAGCAGGTCGGACCGCTGCAGCGCGCCGACCGCGCCGACGCCGCCGTGCATGCCGGGCATGCCCATGTGCAGCGGGTGGCTGTCGGGCAGCGCGCCCTTGGCCATCAGCGTTGTGACGACGGGCGCGCCGGTCAGCTCGGCGAGCACCTTCAGCTCGGCGGACGCGCCGGCCTTCAGCACGCCGCCGCCGACGTACAGCACCGGCCGCTGCGCCTGGACGATCAGCCGCGCCGCCTCGCGCACCTGCTTGGAGTGCGGGCGCGTGACCGGCCGGTACCCGGGGAGCTGCAGCGTGACCGGCCACTCGAAGTTCACCGTGGCCTGGAGCGCGTCCTTCGCGATGTCGACGAGGACCGGTCCAGGACGGCCGGTGCCCGCGATGTGGAACGCCTCGGCGATCGTCCGGGCGATGTCGCCGGCCTTGGTCACCAGGAAGTTGTGCTTGGTGATCGGCATCGTGATGCCGGCGATGTCGGCCTCCTGGAAGCCGTCCGTCCCGATCAGCGACGACGCCACCTGGCCGGTGATCGCCACGATCGGCACCGAGTCCATGTAGGCGTCGGAGATCGCGGTGACGAGGTTGGTCGCGCCGGGCCCGCTGGTGGCCATGCACACGCCCACCTTGCCGGTGACCATGGCGTAGCCCTGGGCCGCGTGGCCGGCGCCCTGCTCGTGCCGGACGAGGATGTGGCGCAGCTTCGCGGAGTCGAACAGCGGGTCGTACGCCGGGAGGATCGCGCCGCCCGGAATTCCGAACACGGTGTCGACGCCGACGTTCTCCAGGGCGCGGACCAGCGCCTGGGCTCCCGTCATCTGTTCGGTCGTCATGATTTCTGCGTTCCTTGGGGAGAAAATCGGGGTTCGGGCTCCGGGCAACAAAAAACCCTCGCCGCCGTGGGCGGTCGAGGGGAGGCGCGCAGGTCAGGGTGCTCGGTCAGCCTGCGCGCCGACCAAGTACTACGAGAATGCCAAGGATGCTCTGCACGAGCCCCACTTTCGCCGATGACGGGCCACCGGTCAAATCCTTGGACACTTTGTCTCACATATTGAGACACGCCGGGACGGCGGTCAGCCCGGAAGGGGCAGCGGGACGTCGCCGGAAAGAGCCCTGCCTTCCAGGTTCGTCCGGACCAGCGACTCGACCCGCTCCGCCGCCATCGGGCGCGCCACGAGGAAGCCCTGGCCGCGCGGGCAGCCCATCTCGCGCAGCAGCTCCAGCTGCTCCGGGCGCTCGATGCCCTCCGCCACCACGGTCAGGCCCAGGTCGCTGCCGAGCCGCACGATCGTCCGGGTGAGCAGCGTCAGCGTCTCGTCCGAGCCGAGGCCCGCCACGAACGACGGGTCGATCTTGATGATGTCGACCGGCAGCTGGCCGAGGTAGGCCAGCGAGGCGTACCCGGTGCCGAAGTCGTCGATCGCGAGCCGGACGCCGAGGTCGCGCAGCTCCACCAGGCGCTCCACGTTCTGGCCCGCGTCCTCGACGAGGACCTCCTCCCGCACCTCCAGCGTCAGCGCGTGCGGCGGCAGCCCGGTCTCCTCCAGCGCCGCCGCGACCGACTCCACGAACCGCGGCGCGGCGATCTGCCGGGCGGTGAAGTTCACCGACAGGCCCACCGCCCAGGAGTCCCGGCGCCAGCGGGCGACCTCGCGGCACGCCTCCCGCAGCACCCAGCCGCCGAGCGGGACCATCAGGCCGGACTCCTCCGCCGGGCCGATGAACTCCTCGGGCGGCACCGCCTCGCTCCCCCGCCACCAGCGCAGCAGCGCCTCCACGCCCGTCACCCGGGACGTCGCGAGGTCCACCACCGGCTGGAACTCGACCGCGAACTGCTCCTCGGCCAGCGCCCGCTGCAGGTCGCTGCCGAGCTCCAGCCGCCGGACGACGTCGGCGTGCATGTGCGGCGCGTACACCTCGACGCGCCCGCCGCCGAGCTCCTTCGCGCGGGCCATCGCCAGGTCGCCGTTGCGCATCAGGTCGGCGGCGGTGCGACGGAGCCTGCGTGCCGTCACCGGTGCGCCGCCCGCCGACTCGGCCCCTTCCTCGTCGCCTGCGAACGCGATCCCGACACTCGCCGTCAGCACGATGTGCTTGTCACCGACCTGATAAGGGTCGGCCGAAAGCACGCGCAGCAGGCGTCCGGCCAGTTCCACTGTGGCGCGCGTCTCACGGTCGTCCGGCGGGAGCTGGACGAGGACGGCGAACTCGTCGCCGCCCCAGCGCGCCACCGTGTCGTCCGCCTGGACGTTCGCGCGCAGCCGCCGCGCCGCCTGCGCCAGCACCTGGTCGCCGGCCGCGTGCCCGTCGGAGTCGTTCACCGCCGTGAAGCCGTCCAGGTCGACGAACACGACCGCGACGCCGCCGCCGGACGGGTGCCGCGACAGCACCTCCCGGACGCGCTCCTCGAAGTAGGACCGGTTCGGCAGGCCCGTCAGCCCGTCGTGGAACGTCAGGTGCGCGACCTGCCGCTGCAGCGCCGCCTGCTCGCTGAGGTCGCGGGTCGTGACCAGCAGCCGCGCGGGCGCGCCGTCCGTGCCGCTGTACCGGGAGATCGTGGACTCGGTCGGCAGCCAGGTGCCGTCCGCCGCGCGCACCCGGAACGACACGCGCAGCGCGTCCTGCAACCCGCCGGGGCGTGCGCCTGAAGGGTCGTCGTCGAGGAACTCGGTGAACACGTCCTGGACGCGCGGCAGGTCCTCCGGGTGGATGAGCTCGCTCAGCGGGCGTCCGAGCAGCTCGTCGGGCGTGTAGCGGTACGTGCGGAGCGCCCCGGCGCTGGCGTACTGCACGGTGGCGTCCATGTCGCAGATGAGCACGGCGTCGTTGATGCTCTCCGACAGGGCACGGAAGTGTTCCTCGCCGGTGACGACGGCGCGGCGCAGCGCGTCGTTCTCCCGCAGCAGGCCCGCCAGCCGGGCGATCAGCACCAGCGCGGCCGAGCCCGCGGCGATCGAGATGCCCGGTTCGAGGCCGTTCTCCCCGGTGACCGAGTGGCCCGCGATGAACAGCCCGGCCGCGGCGGCGACCGCGGCGGGCGCGAGCCCGGGGCCGATCATGCGGCCGCACCGCTCCTCGGGAGCGGCCTCGCCTTCGGGGACGTCGTCGACCGGCAGATCCGGCTCGGCGGCCGGGCCCGTCCACGGCGCCAGCAGCAGGAGCAGCAGCCCTGCGAGCCGCAGGATGTCGGACGGGTCGCCGGCCTGGTCGCCGCCGTCCAGCCGGACGAACGTCGTCACGATGTCGGCGACCGCGATGGCCGTCAGCGCGCCGTACCCCATCCACGCGAGCCGGCGGCCCCCGCGCGCCGCGCCGAGGACGAACGGCAGCGCGCCGCAGATGAACACGATGTCGATCAGCGGGTAGAGCAGCTCCAGCAGGAACGCGGACGGCGACTCCCCCGACCGGTGGTAGAGCGTTCCGAAAACGGCGACCCAGCCGAGGACGAACAGCGCGCACGCGCAGACATAGGTGTCGGCGGCGTAGCGCAGCCACACCCCCGTGTCGCGCGGCAATCTGATCGGGGCGACGAGGCCGACGACCAGCGCCACCAGGGCGAAGAGGTAGAAAAGGTCGGGTACGGACAGAGAGAGCGCGCTGCGGGCGTGACCGTCCGACAAGGCGCTGCCCAGGGCGCCGAGGAACCAGGACGCCGCAGCGATGCCGTACCAGCGCCAGGACGCGCGCCAGAGGCCGCCGGAGAGGGCATCGGGAGCGCCGTCCGCGGGGATGCCGTCCGGCCGCCGGGCCGACAGCAGCAGGGAGACCGCGGCGGCGCCCGCGGCGCCCACCTCGGCCCACGCGATGAAGGCACGGCCGCCCCAGCCCAGCAGCGAGCCGATGGCGTACAGCACGCCGACGACCGCGGCCATGGCCACCGGCAGCGCACGCGGCGGCACCCGCCTGGCGTAATCGCCGCTCATCGCGCCGTGTCCCTTCCTGCCCCGGTGGAGCGTCCAGTCCCTGCGTGCGCTGAAACGCGCCAGGGGAGATGCCGGGTTCACGACCCTCACCGCACGGATAACGGTCGGAAGGTCCTGAATCGTGCCCCGCGCGGGATCGGCGCGGGCCGGTGGCGAACCACGCCGGCTCGCCCGCCGGGAGATCAGCGACATTGCTGCACTACGGGATCACCGTGTCGCTCAATGTACGTTCGGTAGGTCACGGAGCGATTGAGGCTGGGCGTCCTCCCGGCGACAAACGACCTCGTCGGATCACGGTTTGGGACACCCGAAAGGCGAACGTCCCTGATGTTCCCCCATGGTCGGCATTACGCTGAGTGACCACTCCGGGCCGGGCGCAGGACGCGTCCGGCCGGGCACCGGAGCCGGGCGGGAACGGCGGGCCGCCCGGATCCGTACTACCTACGGGAGGCGCTCATGCGACTGCACACGATCGTCCTGGCCACGGCCGCGGTGCTCCTGGCGGCCTGCTCGTCGGACGGGTCCGGGGAAGGGAGCGCGCACACGCCGCCGCCCCTCACCACCACCGCGACGCCGGGGACGGGGAGCCCGGGCGAACCGCGGAGGATCGCCACCGGGCTGAAGGTGCCGTGGGCGATCGCGTTCCTGCCGGGCGGCGACGCGCTCGTGACCGAACGCGACAGCGCGAACCTCGTGCGGGTCAAGGCGTCCGGCGAGTGGGAGCAGGTCGGCAAGGTGCCCGGCGTGGAGCCGGGCGGCGAGGGCGGCCTGATGGGCGTCGCCGTCTCCCCCGCCTACGCCACCGACCGCATGATCTACCTGTACTACACGGCCGCGTCCGACAACCGGGTCGTCCGCGCCACGTTCGACGGACGTCTCGGCACGCCGCAGCCCATCGTCACCGGCATCCCGAAGGGCTTCAACCACAACGGAGGACGCCTGGAGTTCGGCCCCGACAAGATGCTCTACATCACCACCGGCGAGGTCGGCGAGGAAGGGCTCTCCCAGGACAAGGAGTCCCTCGGCGGCAAGATCCTCCGCGTCACCCCCGACGGGAAGGCCGCTCCCGGCAACCCGTTCGGCAACCGCGTCTGGACGTACGGGCACCGCAACGTCCAGGGCCTCGCCTGGGACGACAGGGGCCGCCTCTACGCCACCGAGTTCGGCCAGAACCGCTTCGACGAGATCAACCTCATCGAGAAGGGCAAGAACTACGGCTGGCCCGACGTCGAAGGGGTCGGCGACCGCGACGGGTTCACCGACCCCCTCCTGACCTGGTCGACCGGCGAGGCGTCCCCGTCCGGCCTCGCCTACGCGGGCGGCTCCCTGTGGGTCGCGGCGCTGCGCGGCGAGCGCGTGTGGCAGGTCCCGCTGGACGACGGCAGGACGGCGCGTCCGGTCGCCCGGCACACGTCCGAGTACGGCCGCGTCCGCGCCGCCGTCCGGGCCCCGGACGGCTCGGTCTGGATCGCCACCAGCAACCACGACGGCCGGGGCGAGCCGAAAGCCGACGACGACAGGATCCTCAGCATCCCCGTGCGCTGACGCGTCCGCCCGGCCGCCGGCGGGTCAGGACGCGCCGAGCTTCTCCAGGATCAGCTCGCGGGCCCGTCCGGCGTCGGCCTGCCCGCGGGTCGCCTTCATGACGGCCCCGACCAGGGCGCCCGCCGCGGCGACCTTCCCTGCGCGGACCTTGTCGGCCACGTCGGCGTTGTCGGCGATCACCTGGTCGACGACGGACGCGAGTTCGCCCTCGTCGCTGACGACCTTGAGCCCGCGCGCGGCGACGACCTCGTCCGGCGTGCCCTCCCCGGCGAGGACGCCCTCGAACACCTTGCGGGCCAGCTTGTCGTTCAGCTCCCCCGCGGCGATCATCGCCTGGACGCGCGCGACCTGCTCGGGCGTGACGGGCAGCTCGGCCAGTTCGACGCCCTGCTCGGTGGCGTGCCGGGACAGCTGGTTCATCCACCACTTCCGCGCGGACGTGGCGTCGGTGCCGTGCGCGATCGTCGCCTCGATCAGGTCGACGGCGCCCGCGTTGACGACGTCGCGCAGCTCCAGGTCGGACAGGCTCCACTCCTTCTGGATGCGGCGCCGCCGCGCGGCCGGAAGCTCCGGCAGCGAGGCGCGCAGCTCCTCCACCCAGTCGCGGGACGGCGCCATCGGCACCAGGTCCGGCTCGGGGAAGTAGCGGTAGTCCTGCGCCTCCTCCTTGCTGCGCCCGCTGGTGGTGCGGCCGGTGTCCTCGTGGAAGTGCCGCGTCTCCTGGACGACGCGGCCGCCGTCCGACAGCACGCCGCCCTGCCGCTCGATCTCCGACCGGACGGCCCGCTCCACCGAACGCAGCGAGTTCACGTTCTTCGTCTCGGTACGCGTCCCCCACTCGGTCGCGCCGCGCGGCATGAGCGAGACGTTCACGTCGCAGCGCATCGAGCCCTGCTCCATGCGCACGTCCGACACGCCCAGCGACCGGACCAGCTCGCGCAGCTCCGTCGCGTAGGCGCGGGCGACGAGCGGCGCCTTGTCGCCGGTCGCGACGATCGGCTTGGTCACGATCTCGACCAGCGGGATGCCCGCCCGGTTGTAGTCGACCAGCGAGTACTCCGCGCCGTGGATGCGGCCGGTCGAGCCGCCGACGTGCAGCGACTTGCCGGTGTCCTCCTCCATGTGGACGCGCTCGATCTCGATCCGGTAGGTGTCGCCCTCGACGTCCACCTCCAGGTGGCCGTCCACGCAGAGCGGCTCGTCGTACTGCGAGATCTGGTAGTTCTTCGGCATGTCCGGATAGAAGTAGTTCTTCCGGGCGAACCGGCACCACTCCACGATGTCGCAGTTCAACGCGAGGCCGATCTTGATGATGCCCTCGATCGCGGCGTGGTTGGTGACGGGCAGCGACCCGGGCAGCCCCAGGCACACCGGGCACACCTGCGTGTTCGGCTCGGCGCCGAACCCGGTCGGGCAGCCGCAGAACATCTTCGACGCGGTGCCCAGCTCGATGTGCGTCTCGATGCCGAGGACGGGCTCGAACCGCGCGAGCGCCTCGTCGTAGTTCATCAGAGTCGGGGTGCTCACTTCGCCTCCACCAGTTCCGGGGCCTTGGCCAGGAGCGGGCCGCCCCAGCGGTCTTCGAGGGCCCGCTCGACGGCGGCGCCGACGCGGTAGACGCGGTCGTCGCCGAGGACGGGCGCCATGATCTGCAGGCCGACCGGAAGGCCGTCGGCCAGCCCGCACGGGACGGAGATCGCGGCGTTGCCGGTGAGGTTGGCCGGGATCGTGCACAGGTCGGCCAGGTACATCGCGATCGGGTCGTCGGCGCGCTCGCCGATCGGGAACGCGGTGGTCGGCGTGGTCGGCGAGACGAGCACGTCCACCTGCTCGAACGCGGTCTCGAAGTCGCGCTTGATGAGCGTGCGGACCTGCTGCGCCTTGCCGTAGTAGGCGTCGTAGTAGCCGGACGACAGCGCGTACGTGCCGAGCATGATGCGCCGCTTCACCTCGGGCCCGAAGCCCTCCGCGCGGGTCAGCGCCATGACCTCCTCGGCGCTGCGGGCACCGTCGTCGCCGACGCGCAGGCCGTACCGCATCGCGTCGAAGCGGGCCAGGTTGGACGAGCACTCCGACGGCGCGATCAGGTAGTAGGCGGGCAGCGCGTACGTGAAGTGCGGGCAGGAGACCTCGACGACCTTCGCGCCGAGGGACTCCAGCAGCTCGACCGCCTCGGTGAAGCGCGCCGAAACGCCCGGCTGGTAGCCGTCGCCCGCGAACTCCTTGACGACGCCGACGCGCAGCCCGTTGACGTCGGCGCGGCGGGCCGCCTCCACGACCGGCGGGACGGCCTCGCTCACCGACGTGGAGTCCATCGGGTCGTGGCCGCTGAACGTCTCGTGCAGGAGGGCCGCGTCGAGGACGTTCCGTGCGAACGGCCCAGGCGTGTCGAGCGACGACGCGAACGCGATCACGCCGTAGCGGGACGAGCCGCCGTAGGTGGGCTTCATGCCGACGATCCCGGTGACGGCGGCGGGCTGCCGGATCGAGCCGCCGGTGTCGGTGCCGGTGGACAGCGGCGCCTCGTACGCGGCGACGGCCGCCGACGACCCGCCGGACGACCCGCCCGGGACGCGCTCCAGGTCCCACGGGTTGCGCGAGGTGAAGTAGGCGCTGTTCTCGGTGGACGAGCCCATCGCGAACTCGTCCATGTTCGTCTTGCCGAGGATGACCAGGCCGGCCTCGCGGAGCCGGGCCGTCACGGTCGCGTCGTACGGCGGCCGCCACCCTTCGAGGATCTTGGATCCGGCGGTGGTGGTCATGTCCCGGGTGGTGAACACGTCCTTGTGCGCGACGGGGACGCCCGCCAGCGGGCCGAGGGCCTCGCCCGCGGCGCGGCGCTCGTCCACCCGGCGGGCCTGCGCCAGCGTCGTGTCGCGGTCGACGTGCAGGAACGCGTTGACCTGGCCGTCCACCGCGGCGATGCGGTCCAGATGGGCCTCGGCGACCTCGACCGCCGACACCTCGCCGGCGGCGAGCAGCTCTCCGAGTTCCGCCGCGCTCTTCCTGACCAGCATCGTCACGCCTCCTCGTCCAGGATCCGCGGGACGCGGAAGCGCTGCTCCTCGGCGGCGGGCGCCCCGGCGAGGGCCTGCTCGGGCGGCAGGCACGGGCGGACCTCGTCCGTCCGGTAGACGTTGGTCAGCGGCAGCGCGTGCGAGGTGGGCGGGATGTCCTCCGCGGCGACCTCCTGCACCCGCGCGACCGCGGAGATGATCTGGTCGAGCTGGGCGGCGAGATGGTCGAGCTCATCGTCGCCGAGCGCCAGCCGGGACAGCCGGGCGAGATGCGACACCTCGTCACGGGTGATGGCGGACATGAGAGAAACCGTTCCTGCGAAGTGTTGGGTTCACCGGCCATCCTATGGGCCGCGCCCCCGTCCGCCCGACCGGTTTACGCGGGCGCGATCCGGCGCGCCGTTTCAGATCCCGGTGGCGGGAACGATGGTGTTCACACCCCCGGACGACGAACGGAGGACGCCATGACCATCGGCGGCAGCATCGCCCTGCTCATCATCGGCGCGATCCTGGCTTACGCGGTCGACTACGAGTTCAGCGGCGTCGACATCCGGCTGGTCGGGGTGATCCTGATGATCGGCGGCCTGATCGGCCTCGTCATCGGCGTCATCCGGATCGTCTCCGCCCGCCGCGCCATCGAGCGCCGCCCCCCGCCGCAGCACGTCCGCGAGGAGTACTACGACGAATACGAAACCCGCCGCCGCCCCTACTGAGCGATCTACACGGCGACCTGAGCCGTCGCGATCGCGACCGAAGGCAGGTTTCGAGCTTGCGAGAAAGCTGATCGCGCAGCGAGCCGCCAGGCGAGTCGGAGCGATGCAGCGATCGCGCGCGTTTCTCGACGATGGAGGGCCCCCAGGGCCCGAAGGAGGAGAGAGACGCAATAAGCTACGCGGCCGGTTCTGGGGCGCGTTGCATGTGGCGGCGGAGCCAGTCGGTGGCGGCCTCGGCGTCCATGGGCCGGCCGAAGTGCCAGCCCTGGGCGGCGTCGCAGCCCATCTCGCGGAGCGCGCGGGCGGTGGCCGGGTCCTCGACGCCCTCGGCGACGGAGCGCAGGCCGAGGGTGCGGGCGAGGTCGACGATGGAGCGGACGATGACGGCGTCCTCGGTGGACTCGGCGAGCCGCCCCACGAACGATGAGTCGATCTTGATCTCCTCGACGGGGAGCCGGTTGAGCCGGACGAGCGAGGAGTAGCCGGTGCCGAAGTCGTCCAGGCTGAGCGGGATGCCGAGCTCGGCGAGCGCGCCGACGGTGTCGGAGGCGTAGGCGGGCTCGTTCATCAGGATCCGCTCAGTGATCTCCAGCTGGAGGGCGGCGGCGGGCAGGCCGCGGGCGAGCAGGCCCTCCTCGATCGTCTCGGTGAGGCCGGTGTCGAACAGGTCGCGTCCGGAGGCGTTCACCGCGACCTGCACGGTCAGGTCCTCGCGCCACCAGGCGGCGGCCTGCGCGAGCGCGGCGCCGACGACGTGGTGGGTGATCGAGCGCATCAGGTACGTCTGCTCGGCGACCGACAGGAACGCCTCGGGTTCGAGGATGCCCTTGTCGGGGTGGCGCCAGCGCAGCAGCGCCTCCATGCCGACGAGCTGGCCGTCCCGCAGGGACACCTTGGGCTGGTAGAACAGCTCCAGCTCGGAGCGGTCGATGGCGCGGCGCAGGTCGCCGAGCATGCTGAGCCGCGCCGGGGAGTTGCGGTCCTTGCGGGCCGAGTAGATCTCGACGCCGGAGCGTGCCTCCTTGGCGTTGTACATCGCGACATCGGCGCGCTGGAGGAGGAGCTCGAAGTCGGGCGCGTGGTCGGGGAACAGCGCGATGCCGACGCTGCCCTCCAGGTCGAACGACATGCCGTCCAGCCGGACGGGTTCGCTCAGCGCGGCGCGGAGGCGGGCGGCGACCTCGCGGGCGGCGGCCTCGTCCCGGACGGACGGCAGCAGCACCGCGAACTCGTCGCCGCCGAGCCGGGCCACGAGGTCGCCGGGGCGGACGCTGTGCGTGAGGCGGTGCGCGACGAGCTGCAGGAGGCGGTCGCCGGTGGGGTGCCCGAGGGTGTCGTTGACCTCCTTGAACCGGTCGAGGTCGAGGAGGAACAGCCCGGCGCGGTGCTTCGGCGGGTCGGTCGCCTTGCGGCGGCGCGGCGCGAGCCCGGCGCGCGGCGCGAGCTTCGCGGCGCCGCGCTGCTCCGCGCTCGCCTTCTCCGCGCCGCGCTTCTCGGCGCCGCGCTTTTCCGCGCCCCGCGCTTCGGCGAGGGCCTCCTCCGTCCGGACGATCAGCAGCTTGCGGTTCGGGAGGCCGGTCAGCCCGTCGTGCAGGGCCTGGTGCTCGCGCCGGACGGACACCGACGCGTTCAGGTACACGGCGATGAACGGCAGGACGATCAGCGGCACGAAGGCGGCGGACCGGTCCATGGCGATGACCATGAGCGGCGCCAGGCCGAGCAGCGCCAGGTGCACGAGGACCTGGTAGCCGAGATCCCAGCGGAGCGCCTTGATCAGCGAGACCCGCTCGTGCAGCGCGACGGCGGAGCCGACGAGCGTGTCGTTGCAGATGAAGTAGACGGTGCCGGCGAGCGCGATCGCCGCCAGGTCGGCGCCGTCGGGCACCCACAGGTTCGTGGGGGTGGCGAGGTCGCCGAACAGGGCGAGGACGAGCTGCGCGGCGGCGAGGCTGAGGGTGTACTGGGCGACGTTGAACGCGATGCGGTGCGGGGTGCGGCCGCGGAAGATCCCGCAGGTGATGACGGCGACGGCCTGCAGGGCGGCGGCGATCGGCAGCCCGGCGTACAGGAGCGCGGCGAACGAGAAGGTCGTGGACGTGGTCGCGCCGTTGTTCTCGGTGGAGCCGGGCGTGATGATCGGGCGGAGCTCGCCGAAGATGATGAAGCAGCCGAGGATCCAGAACACGGGCGTGCTCGCGAGCGCGTCCAGGTCGTCGGCGGTCAGCCCGGAGAACGCGACGCCGCCCGCGGCGACGCCGAGCAGGATGACGACGACGAAGTAGATCCACAACGGGGATCCACGGCGCGGCGCCGTGTTCCGCGTGTTGTTCGGGTCCTTCATCACATCCTCGGGGGGGATTCGGGGGGCCGTCCCCGGCACCGGACGTCCCCGACCTCGAGGGACGCCCCTCGGGTGTTACGTCCGGAGATTCAGGTGTAGGTCGTGATGAGAGGGAGGGTACGGCCTTTGCTCAACTTCGCGAAACCATTTGGGTACGTTCCGTTATGCCTGATCCCTACCCGCCACTCACCGTTGGGTAGTTGAAGTGTACCCCTGAGTAACGCAACCCTGGTGGCGGGGTTCCGACCACGCGGCGTTATTCGTCGGCGCTGACGGTTACGGCCTTGGCCGCATCCGGTCCGTCGGCGAGGAGAACTCGGAAGCCTTCCTCCCCCAATACCGATACGCCCAACTTGACTGCTTTGTCGTATTTCGACCCAGGGTTGTCACCTGCGACGACGAAGTCCGTTTTCTTGGACACCGAGCCGGACACCTTGCCGCCGAGCCCCTGCACCGCCTCGGTGGCCGAGTCCCGGCTGAACCCCTCCAGCGACCCGGTGATCACCACGGTCACCCCGGCCAGCGGACGCGGGCCCGCCGCGCCCTCGTCCTCCATCCGGACGCCCGCCGCCCGCCACTTCTCGACGATCTCCCGGTGCCAGCCGACCTCGAACCACGCCCTGATCGCCGCGGCGATCGTCGGGCCGACGCCGTCCACCGCGGCCAGCTCCTCCTCGGACGCGGTCGCGATCGCGTCCATCGAGCGCATCTCGCGGGCCAGGTCCTGCGCGGCGGCCGGCCCGACATGCCGGATCGACAGCGCCACCAGCACCCGCCACAGCGGCTGCCGCTTCGCCTTCTCCAGCTCCTCGAAGAGGAACTCGACCGTCTTCTTCGGCTCGCCCTCCTTGTTCGCGAAGAACGACACGACCTTCGGCTCGCCGGTCTTCGGGTCGATCTTGGACGTGCCCGTCTTCTGGTCGAGGACGAGGCTCCTGATCGGCAGCAGCTCCTCCACGGTCAGATGGAACAGGTCGCCCTCGTTCTTGACCGGAGGCTCGGCGGGCTCCAGCGGCTGCGTCAGCGCCGTCGCCCCGACGTAGCCGAGCGCCTCGATGTCGAGCGCGTTGCGGCTCGCCACGAAGAACAGCCGCTCGCGCAGCTGCGCGGGGCAGTACCGGGCGTTCGGGCAGCGGATGTCGGCGTCGCCCTCCTTCTCGTACGCCAGCTCGGTGCCGCACTCGGGGCAATGCGAGGGCATCTCGAACTCGCGCTCAGAGCCGTCCCGCAGCGCGGTCACCGGCGCGAGGATCTCGGGGATCACGTCGCCGGCCTTGCGCAGCACGACCGTGTCGCCGATCAGCACGCCCTTGCGCTTCACCTCGCTCGCGTTGTGCAGCGTGGCGCGCTCGACGGTCGACCCGGCGACCTTCACCGGCTCCATCACGCCGTAGGGGGTGACGCGGCCCGTCCGCCCGACGCCGACCTTGATGTCGAGCAGCTTGGTGTTGACCTCCTCCGGCGGGTACTTCCACGCGATCGCCCAGCGCGGCGCGCGGCTCGTCGAGCCGAGCCGCCGCTGGAGGGAGAACTGGTCGACCTTGACGACGACCCCGTCGATCTCGTAGGCGGTGATGTGCCGGTCCTCGCCGTACCCGGCGATGTACTCGCGGACGGCGTCCATCCCGCCGAGGACCTTGTACCGGTCGCTGACCGGCAGTCCCCAGCCGCGCATCAGCTCGTACGCGCCGGACTGGCTCTCCGGCTGCGTCCCGCCCCGCCAGGCGCCGAACCCGTGGACGAGCATGCCGAGCGGCCGGTGCGCCGTGATCCGCGGGTCCTTCTGCCGCAGCGACCCGGCGGCGGCGTTGCGCGGGTTCGCGAACGGGTCCTTGCCGGCCTCGACCTGCGCGGCGTTCACCTGATCGAACCCCTCGACGGGGAGGAAGACCTCGCCGCGCACTTCGAGGACGTCCGGCCAGCCGTCGCCCGACAGCCGGGACGGGATGTCGGCGATGGTGCGGACGTTGTTGGTGACGTCCTCGCCGGTGCGCCCGTCGCCGCGCGTGACGCCGCGGACGAGCCGCCCCTTCTCGTAGGTCAGCGCGATCGCCAGCCCGTCGATCTTCAGCTCGCACAGGTAGCCGGCGACCTCGCCGACCTCCCGGACGACGCGCTCGTCCCACGCCCGCAGCTCGTCGTCGCTCATCGCGTTGTCGAGGCTCTGCATCCGCTCCAGATGCTCGACGGTCGCGAAGTCGGTGACGATCGGCGCGCCGACCCGCTGCGTCGGCGAGTCGGGCGTGACCAGCTCCGGATGCCGCTCCTCCAGGTCGCCGATCTCGCGCATCCGGGCGTCGTACTCGGCGTCGGTGAGCGTCGGCTGGTCGAGGACGTAGTAGCGGTAGTTGGCCTCGTCGATCTCCCGGCTCAGCTCCAGATGCCGCTGCCGTGCCTCACTCGGAACCGTATCGCTCATGGTCATGCCCCTATTGTCGCCATCACGTCCGACAATACGAGCCGCGCCGCGCCCCCGCTCAGTCAGCGGCTTCGTAGATCATCCGGGCGGTGTCTCGGCAGCGCTTGAGCGCCTCGCGGACGTAGCGCGGGGACGCGCCCGCCATGCCGCACGCCGGGGTGATCACGACCTGCCGCGCCAGCTGCGCGGGCGGGAACCCGAGCCGCCCCCACAGCTGCCGTACCGGCTCGGCGGTCGCCTGGAGGGGCGGCAGGACGCCGTCCGTCGCGCGCACCGCGCCGAGCAGGAGGCCCGTCCCCGCGTCGATAGTCTCGCCCACTGCGTCGTCGTCGCGCCTCGGCACGAGGCTCAGATCGACCGAGATCCCCTTCGCGCCCGCGCCCCGGAGCAGCGCGTACGAGACGTCCCGCGCACAGCAGTGGACGATCGGGAACGCGTCCACCGCTTCGATGACCGTCCTGAGCGTTTCCTCCGCGACGGGCTCCTCGATCGCCCGGAGCCGGGAGAAGCCGCTTGCGGTCGGGACCGTCCCGGCGAGGACGGCGGGCAGGCTCGGCTCGTCCAGCTGGAGGAGGATCTGCGCGGCGGGCAGGCGGCGCCTGACGTCCGCCACGTGCGCGGCGGCGCCCTCGGCGAGCGAGGCGGCCAGGTCGCGGACGGCGCCCGGGTCCTTGAGCGCCCGGTCGCCGTGCCTCAGCTCGATCGTCGCGGCCAGCGTCCACGGCCCGCACACCTGGATCTTGAACGGCCCGTCGTGCCCGCCCGCGACCTCCTCCAGGATGTCCAGATCGCGGGCCAGATGGTCGCGGGACCTGGACGTGTCGAGGCCCGGGCGGTCGGAGAACCGCCAGCCGGACGGCTCCAGGTGGATCGGCATGTCGACCAGCAGCCCGGCCGTCCGTCCCGTCAGGTCGGCGCCCGGACCGCGCGCGGGCAGCTCCGGCAGATGCGGCATCTCGGGCAGCTCGCCCAGCACGACCCGCAGCGCCTCCGCCGGGTCGCCGCCCGGATACGACCCGATCCCGGTCGCGGTGCCCGCCTGCCACGGATAGCTCGTCGTCACAGGAGCGACCCTATCGGCGCGCCGTCCCGAAGATCGCGGCCCGCCCCTAGGCGGGGACGCGGGCGGTGTCGGCGATCGTCGCGGACGCGAGCACGCGCTCGCCGTCGTACAGGACGGCGGCCTGCCCGGACGCGACGCCGCGGGCGGGGCTGGACAGGCGGATGCGCAGGGTGTCGCCGTCCCGCTCGGCCGTGCAGCCGTAGACCTCTCCGTGCGCGCGGAGCTGGACGTGGCAGCCGAACGGCCCTTCCGGGGCCTCGCTCAGCCACACCGGGCGCTCGCCGGTGATCTCGTCGACGTCCAGCGAGTCGCGCGGCCCCACGGTCACCGTGTTCGTCACCGGGGAGATGTCCAGGACGTACCGCGGACGCCCGTCAGGCGCGGGCGTGCCGATCCGCAGCCCCTTGCGCTGCCCGATCGTGTAGGCGTAGGCGCCGTCGTGGCGTCCGACCTCGTTGCCGTCGGTGTCGACGATCGGGCCGGGCGCCTCGCCGAGCCGCTCGGCCAGGAAGCCGCGCGTGTCGCCGTCCGCGATGAAGCAGATGTCGTGGCTGTCGGGCTTGTCGGCCACCTGGAGGCCGCGGCGCTCAGCCTCCCGCCGGATGTCGGCCTTGGACGTGTCGCCGAGCGGGAACAGCGCGTGCGCGAGCTGCTCGGGCGTGCACACGGCCAGGACGTACGACTGGTCCTTGCCCGCGTCGACGCCGCGGCGCAGGACGCCGTCGTCCAGCCGCGCGTAGTGGCCGGTGCAGACGGCGTCGAAGCCCAGCGCCCTGGCACGATCCAGCAGCGCCGCGAACTTGATCTTCTCGTTGCAGCGCAGGCAGGGGTTCGGGGTGCGGCCCGCCGCGTACTCGCTGACGAAGTCCTCCACGACGTCGCGGTGGAAGCGCTCGGCGAGGTCCCACACGTAGAACGGGATGCCGATCACGTCGGCGGCGCGGCGCGCGTCCCTGGAATCCTCCAGGGTGCAGCAGCCGCGGGCGCCCGACCGGTACGACTGCGGGTTGCTGGACAGGGCCATATGGACGCCGGTGACGTCGTGCCCGGCCTCGGCGGCGCGGGCGGCGGCCACGGCGGAGTCGACGCCGCCGGACATCGCGGCTAGTACACGGAGTGCCATAACCCTTCGAGGGTACGCGCCGCGAGGCCCTCACCCGTCATCGTTTCCGGACCGGGCGGGCGGCGGCGGGAAGCGCGGCGGCTCACGTAGGGTTTACGGGACGGGCATGGCCTCGCCGGACTCCCGGCCGAGCCCCGCGCCATGCCGGGAACCATCCTCCAGCGACCTCATCGGCCCCGGTCCTGAGGCGGCTCGGCCGCTTGACCACGACAAGGAAGAGACGACAGTTGGGAATCTTCCGTCGTCCGCGCGACGCGTCCGCGGTGACGCCGCCCGCGATCAGCGAGTTCTGGGAGTGGTGGGCGCAGGCCCGCCCGACGATCGAGGCGTCCCTGGCCGCCGGGCCCGACCAGCCCGAGCCCGAGACGCCCGGCGAGGGGCTGTCCGCGGACGCGATCGAGGAGCTGTCCCGGCGCATCCACAAGATCCACCCAGGGCTGCTGTGGGAGATCGGCGGCGCGGAGGACCGGGCCCCGGCCCTCACCGTGACCGGCGGCGGGAACCCTGAGCTGCGCGGCGTCACCGAGCGGTGGGCGCGGTCGGCGCCGTCCGGTGCGGCGGCGGGCGGCTGGACGTTCCACCCCGCCCGGCAGGCCGACCCGGAGATGCTCGGCCAGGACCTCGTCCTCGGCGACCACGAGTTCGACCTGGAGTACGTGCGGCTCGGCATGCGCGCCGACTCGGGCCGCGCCCGCGTGCACCTCACCGCCTACCATCCCGACTTCCTGTTCGTCGCGGAGGAGCAGCAGATCCAGGTCGCGATGAACGTCCTGCACTGGGCGCTCGGCGAGGACGACGTCGCCCGCTGGGTCGGCGAGGTCTCGATCGCGACGGAGGCGCCGATCGACGCGCTGCCGCCCTCGATGCTGCCGTCGGTCATCGAGCAGATCTCCGAGCCGTTCGCCGAGCCCGCCTGGCTGACCGGCGAGGGCCGCACCCCGCGCGGCCATCCCGCCCGGCTCGGCGCCCGGTTCCCGCTGCACCGGCAGGACTACCCGCTCTGCGACCTGCACGTGGCGATCTCCGTCCCGTACGCCAACAGCAACCCCGACCGGCTGCCCGTCGAGCCGTCCTCGGGCGCGCTGCGGGCGTTCGAGAAGAAGCTCGCCAAGCTCGGCGACCGCGCCGTGCTGGCCGTCCGCGAGACCGGCGACGGCCTGCGCGTCTTCCACCTCTACGCCGACCCCGACTCCGGCGTGATCTCCGAGCTCGACCAGCTCGCCGCCGGATGGTCGGAAGGGAAGGCGAAGGTCGCGTCGACCAGCGACCCCGGCTGGAAGGCCCTCACGCCGTACCAGCCGTGATCTCCGGGTGAGCGTGCCGGGGGTCAGGCGGCGTGGGCGGGCCCCGTCGAGTCGACCTTGCGGTAGCGGGACTCGAAGAGGCTGTAGACACCGAAGGTGAGCACGCCCGCGGCGAGGGCGGCGAGGCCCCACGCCCCGGCGGGGGTCGCGGCGAACTCGCGGAGCGTGCCGTCCAGGCCCTTGGCCTTGTCCGGCTGGAAGGTGATGGCCGCGTAGGCGAGGAACGCGCCCGCGGCGGCGCCGACGAGGCCGCGGGCGATGTTGCCGACGACCCCGAACGGCTGGACGACGCGGTGCGCGAGACGGCCCATCGCCGCGGTACTGAGCTCGTCCATGAACGTGCGGCGGACGGCGGCGACGATCACGACGGCGCCCCACACCACGAAGCCCGCGGCGATCGCCAGGACGAGCCAGCGGCCGCCCGGTTCGCTCATCAGGCGCGCGGTGACGGTCTTGGACTGCTGGTCGCTGGACTTCCCCTGGTAGCCGAGCAGGAACGCGAGGGTCGCGGCGCAACCGGCCGTGTAGACGATGCCGCGCCCGGCGGAGGCCAGGCGTTTGGTGGGCTTGTCGCCGTCCGGGACGGGACGCCCGTGCACGACCTCCGCGTACTGCCAGAAGGCGAGCGCGGCGAAGCCGACCGCCATCAGCACGATGACCACCGGGCCGCCGGGGTTGTCGGCGACGGTCTGCAGCGCGCCCTTCCGGTCGGCCTCCTGCCCGCTCCCACCGAAGGCCACTTGCACGGCCAGCCATCCGATGAGGATGTAGAGGAGGCCGCGCGCGACCAGCCCCACGCGGGACATGACATGGAACCAGGGGTGTCCCGCCGCCTTCTCGAGTCCGTCGCTCACATCCGTTGCCACGGGCACGCTGTCCCCGCTCAAGGAACGGTCAAACCGGGGTAGATCAGCTGAGACCGGCCTGGCGGGCGCGTTCGACGGCCGGGGCGATGGCGTCGGCGAGGGCCTTGACGTCGGCCTCGGTGGAGGTGTGGCCGAGGGTGAAGCGCAGCGAGCCGCGGGCGTGCTCCGCGGTCGAGCCCATCGCGGTCAGGACGTGGCTGGGCTGGGAGACGCCGGCGGAGCAGGCCGAGCCCGTGGAGCAGGCGATGCCGCGCGCGTCCAGCAGCATGAGCAGCGCGTCGCCCTCGCAGCCGGGGAAGGAGAAGTGCGCGTTGCCGGGGAGCCGGGCGGCGGGGTCGCCGTTCAGGACCGCGTCCGGCACGACGGCGCGGACGGCGTCGATCAGCTGGTCGCGCAGCTCGGTGAGCCGGCGCGCCTCGGCCTCGCGGCGCGCCACCATGACCTGGACGGCGGCGGCGAACCCGGCGATGGCGGGCGTGTCGAGCGTCCCGGACCGGACGTCGCGCTCCTGGCCGCCGCCGTGCAGCAGCGGCACCGGGTCGACGAGGCCGGGCGGGTACGGCTTGGCGAGCAGCAGCGCGCCGACGCCGATGGGGCCGCCGAGCTTGTGCCCGGTGACCGTGAGCGCGTGCGCGCCGCTCGCCGCGAACGAGACGGGCAGCGTCCCGGCGGCCTGGACGGCGTCGGTGTGCAGGGGGACGCCGTGCTCGCGGGCGGCGGCGGCCAGCTCCGCGACCGGCTGGACGGTGCCGACCTCGTTGTTGGCCCACATCACGCTCACGAGCGCCACGTCGTCGCCCAGCGCATCGGCGAGAGCCTCGGGACGGACGCGCCCGGCATCGTTCACCGGAATCCAGTCGACACGGGCGCCCTCATGGTCGGCGAGCCACTGGACGGAGTCCAGGACGGCGTGGTGCTCGACGGCACTCGCCAGCACGCGGGTGCGGGCCGGGTCGGCGGCGCGGCGGGCCCAGTAGAGGCCCTTGACGGCGAGGTTGTCGGCCTCGGTGCCGCCGGAGGTGAACACGACCTCGCTCGGACGGGCGTCGAACGCCTCCGCGATGATCTCGCGGGACTCCTCCACGACCCGGCGGGCGCGCCGTCCCGCCGCGTGCAGCGAGGACGGGTTCCCGATCTCGCGCAGCTCCGCCGTCATCGCCTCGATGGCCTCGGGCAGCATCGGGGTGGTCGCCGCATGGTCGAGGTAGGTCACCACGCGGACAACAGTATCCGCGTGCCGGATGTTCCCTTCGCGGTGCCCCGGCGCGGCCGGCGGCGCGCACCCGGGAATACGGGCGGCGGCGGCCCGGTTGGCCGTCTGTACCGTCCAGCCGGTACAGTAAATTGACCATGATGAAGGATGCCCTCCTCGACGCCGCCGAAGCCGTCCTCTCCGAGCAGGGGACGCAGGCGCTGACGCTCACCGCGGTCGCGGACCGCGCGGGCGTCAGCAAGGGCGGGCTCCTGTACCACTTCCCGACCAAGGAGGCCCTGGTCCGGGCGATGGTGGCGCGGGTCATCGACGAGTTCGACGACCTGATCGCGACCTACCTCGACTCCTACGGGGACGGCGTGCCGGGCGCCTACACCCGGGCCTACGTCGAGGCCACGTTCGAGATCCTGACCGGGGAGGCCCGTGCCTACCGGCGCTGGTCGGCCATCACGGCCGCCGCCGCCGATCCGGAGCAGGCCGCGCCGCTGAACGAGGCGATGCGGCGCTGGCACGGCCGCGCCCCCGCGGACGACCCCGACCCGGGCATCGCGACGGTCGTCCGGCTGGCGGCCGAGGGGCTCTGGGAAGTGGTGAGCCACGATCCCGGGCTGTACGGCGAAGAGCAGCTCGAAGCGCTGCGGCAGCGGCTCCTGGGCCTGCTGGAGCGATGACGCCGGACGGAGCCGACCGTCCATCCCGACCGACCCACCTGAACGCCCCGCCGGGCCACGCCTGGAGCGTTCCACGACTGCCGAAAGAGGTGAACCATGCTGTTCCGTGCCCGTTCGGGAACGTTCCTGACCTTCGCGCTGGCCGGTCTGCTGACCGGGGTGTGGGTGGCGCGCATGCCCGCGCTCGCCGCCAAGTTCGGGACGAGCGAGGCCGAGATCGGCATCGTCGTCCTCGTCTGGGGGCTCGGCGCGGTCGCGGCCATGCAGGCGCTGCGCGGCGTGATGGCCCGCGCCGGGAGCCGCGCCGCCCTGCGGGTCGCGCTGCCGCTGACCGCGCTGTCGTACGCGGCCGTCGCGCTCGCGCCCACGTACGGCGTGCTGCTCGCCGCCGTGGTGCTGTTCGGCATGACGTTCGGCATCACCGACATCGCGATGAACGCGCAGGGCAGCGTCGTCGAGCGGGCGTACGGGCGGTCGATCATGAGCGGCATGCACGCCGGGTGGTGCGTCGGCGCGATGAGCGGCGGGCTGTTCGGCGTCGTCACCGCCGCGGCCGGGCTCGGGTTCACCGCGACCGTCCTGACCGCCGCGCTGCTGACGCTGCCCGCCGGGCTCGCGCTCGGCCGCACCTACCTGCCC
>NZ_SMKT01000179.1 GCF_004348735.1 Actinomadura sp. KC06 | reverse complement strand
GCGCGGGCGAGGTCCTCGGCCCAGGCGCGGTAGCCGGCGGGGGACGGATGGAAGCCGTCGGAGGCGAACAGCCTGCGGTCGCGCGCCATCGCCTCGTCCATGGGGGCGTGGACCGCGCCGCCCGCCACGGCCACATCCCGCATGATCCGGTCCATGGTCCGGGCGCGCTCGCCGAGGACGAGGCGCAGCGGCTGCGGGATGGCCGGGAACCGGTGCACGGGCGGCATCCCCGCGACGACCAGGGTCGCGTCCGCGTACCTGCCGCGCAGGACGGCGATGAGGTCGGCCAGGTCGGCCGTCCACCGGCGCAGCGGCCGCCGCCGGATCAGGTCGTTGATCCCGACGGTGACCACGACCAGGTCGAGGACCGGCGGGCCGGCCGCGGCCGGGACGAGACCGGTCGCGACCCGGCGGGCCGTGGCGCCGTTCTCGCCGGTGACCGACCAGGCCACGCTCCGCCGCAGGCGCTCCTTGAGCGCCTCGGCGAGAAAGCCCGGCAGCGCCTCCGCGTGCTGCGACGCGCCCACCCCGGCGGCCGTGGACTCGCCGATCACCCCGACCCGGAACGCCGGGCCGGCTCCGGGATTCGCCCCGGGGACGAAGCCGTGCTCGTCGCCCGTGGCGGGGTCCAGCCGCGGCGTGCGGCGCACCGTCCGCCACGCCTGGACGGCCAGGACCGGTGCGAGCGGGATGAGCATCATCGACTGGGGGACGCGGGGTCGCCGACGTCCGTTCAAGAAGGTGAATGGTTTCTTCATCTCTATCCCAGACTTGGAAAATTGGCCCCCGAGGCTCAGATCGCCCGCTCGCCGAGCAGGCTCCGTGCGATGTCCGCGATCACCTCCGCGACATAAGCGTGCCCTCTCGGGTTGAGGTGGATTCCATCGGCGCTCCACATCGCGGGGTCAGCGACTTTCGCCACTGATTCACGCGCGGGAAAGGACATTCCGAACTCGCGGGCGGCCCGGCCGAGCTCCTCGTTGAAGTCGTGAATCCGCTGGACGGTCCGCTTCTTGCGGAACTGCGACATCGGGGCGAGATCGAGCAGCGGCGGGCGCGGCACCGGGATCGCGAGGGCGACCGCGCCGATGCCGGCGGCCCAGCCGAACAGCTCGTCCAGCCGGGCGGCGGCGTCCGCGCGCTCGAACCCGCGGAGCGCGTCGTTCATGCCGCAGCCGAGCACGACCAGGCCCGGCCGCAGCTCCCGGACGGCGGGAAGCTGGTCGCGGACCACGTCCTCGACCGTCGCGCCCGGGTCGGACGCGTTGAGCATCTCCTCGCGGGGAATGCCCAGGTGACAGGCCAGCCGCCCGGCCCAGCCGAGCCACCCGCCAGCGGGATCGGGATCGTCCTGGCCCTCGGCCACGCTGTCGCCGAGCACCACCATGGCGGGCGCGAACGCCCCGGCCTCGGGGGCGCGAGCCTCGACCTCGCGAACGCCGGCGTCCGGGACGCCGGCGTCGGGCACGCCGCCGCCCATCACGCGCCGCCGCCCGGCGCACCGCCGCCCATCACGCGACGAGTTCGAGCAGGTAGTCGGTGAGGGCGGTCACCGTCTCCCGGCGCCTGGCCTCGGCCACGTCGACCTCGACCTGCAGGTGGTCCTCGATGTCGCTGATGATGCTGATGGCGTACACCGAGTCGACGCCATAGCGCGCGAGTTCCACCGTCGGATCGATGTTTTCCACCGGCTTGTCGAGGTAGAAGGCGATCCTGTCAAGAAGCCACGATTGAAGCTCGTCGTGGGAAATTGTTTCCGATCTGGTCACCGCACTCCTCCTTATGCCAGAGGATCTTCATCGCATTAGCGATTGCTATCGGAAGACGAGCAACACGCAAGATACAGGGAAATGGATGATGTGTCTCAGATCCAGATGTGAACGATCGGACACAACCATGTCTCCGTTCCGTAAATTATGTCAGTGGCATGGTAAAAACGGCGCATTGTTACCGCTGGGTAACCAGTTCCGTTAAGGGACCCACCGGAACCATGATCGGAAACCGCCGTCCCCCGCGTCCCACCGATCCGTTCCTTCTCCCGCGCCGCATCACGGCACGCGACCTGCGCCGTTCCCCAGCGGACCCGCGGCGACCGGGCGCCCGCCACGCCGACCGGCATGCGGGCATACGGCACGTTCCATGAGAATTTCGGACAACTGCACTCGCCGTCCAACACGAACTGGCGAGCCGCGCCTTGCTCCGGGGGAAGGGACGCCTTG
Source organism: Actinomadura sp. KC06 (assembly GCF_004348735.1). Lineage (GTDB taxonomy): Bacteria > Actinomycetota > Actinomycetes > Streptosporangiales > Streptosporangiaceae > Spirillospora. The sequence continues at coordinate 14,428 of NZ_SMKT01000179.1, read as the reverse complement.
CGGCGGGGTCAGCTCTCGTCCTGCCGGTCGGCCACCGGCACCGGGCCCCGCACCCGGGAGACCACCGGGTTCGGCTCGCGGGCCTGCGCGAACCGGTCCAGCACCGCGTGCGCGTGCCGCGACCGCCAGCGGTGCGCCGCGATCCGGTGGAACCGCGCGAGCTCCGCGGCCCCGGGACGCGCCGCCCCGGAGAGCGCGTAGCCGTGGTCGAGCAGGCGGGACGCGAGGACGTGCTCGACCAGGTCCGCCTCCCAGCCCTTCAGGCGGTCCCGCCACGCCCCGACGTTGCGGGTGTTGGGCTCCTCGTGCGTGCGGAGATGCCACTTGCGCGCGGACGGCACCGTCCGCCGGGCGTGCCGGTACGCCTTGGTCATCTCGGCGTCGTACTCCTCGCCCAGGAAGGCGCACAGCCTCACCAGTGCGGGCTCCGGGTCGGCCACGAGGTCCTCGTACCGGAGCTCGTAGAACGTTCCGCTGCCGAGGCGCGGGGCGAGCCGCTTCCCCGTGTCGACCGCCTCCCGCCAGGTCAGCGCCGCCGCGTAGATGTCGCCCTCGAACCACGGCATCCGCATCAGCGAGCTCACCGCGTCCCGGCCGTCCCGGACGAGATGGACGAACTGCGCGTCCGGGAACATCCGCCGGAGCATCGGCACCCGGCGGAAGTAGCTCGGGCGCTTGTCGCCCCAGCGCGGCTTGCCGTGCTGCCGCGCGTAGGCGCGGAACACGATCGCGAGCGCGGACCCGAGCGTCGGGGGCCCCTTGACGATCTCCTCGATCACGTCCTCGGCGTCCAGCTCCAGGACCCTGAACTTCGTGTCGCCGCCGCGGGTGATCCACTCGGCCAGCGCCCGCCGGTTCCACTCGCGCTCCAGATCGCCGAACCGGTGCCGGGCCTCGTACGAGGTGTGCACGAACCTCGTCTCGGACGGGAACGCGATGCGCCGGTGCGAGTGCAGCATCTGCTGGAGCAGCGTCGTCCCCGAACGGGGGCAGCCGAGCACGAAGATCGGGCGGCTGGTCTGCGGATTCATGGGCCGCGAAGGTACCCGCGTCCCCTGAGCCGAAGCCCAAAGCCGCATCAACGGAACCTGAAAGTTCCTTCCGGAACCGATCCGTTCGCGCGGTGGCTCGCGGCGCTGCCCGTGCGTCCGTTCAGCGCGTTGCCTCCGGGTGGGGGCAGTTGATGTCGGTGGCGGGCAGGGCGCCGGTGCGCAGGTAGGCGTTGACGACGCGGTCCGCGCATGGGACGGGCGTGAGTCCGTCGGCGGCGCGCCCGTAGACGCCGTGCGAGCGGAGGTCGGCGGAGACCAGGCGGGAGCCCTTGAGCCTGCGGTGCATGGCGACCGCTCCCGCGTACGGGACGTTGTTGTCGCGTTTCGCCTGAAGGAGCAGCAGCGGGACCCGGTTGCGGATGTCCACGCCGGGTTCGCGCGGCTCGGTCTTCCAGAACGGGCACGGGAAGACGGCGTTGGCCGTCGCCGCGAAGACCGGCTGGGTGCGGCGTGCGCGCTCGATGTTCCGCCAGTACCGCTCGGGGTCGGACGGCCAGCCCCCGGCGGGCCAGCCGCCGTCGCCGCAGAAGATCGCGTTGCCGCTGTTGAACTGGTTGTCGAGCTCGGGGCTCGGGGTGTTGAACAGCTCCAGCCACATGCGGAGCTCGGGGATCGGCTCGACCGGACTGCCGTCGGAGGCGTCGACCAGGTTGCGGACGGCCCTCGCCATCACGTCGTTGTACTCCTCGGTGCCGACGAACTGGCGCAGGATGAGGCCGAGCGCGCTCGCGTCCAGCGTGTAGCCGCCGATGCGGAGCGGACCCTCGTCCACGCGGGAGGACAGGCTCTCGACGGTCGCCCTGACCTCGCGGGGAGTGCGTCCAAGGCGGTACTCGCCGGAGCGGCGGGCCGTCCAGGCGGCCCACTCGTCCAGGCCCCGCTCCTGGGCCGCGCCGGCGGCCTGGAAGTTCTCGTACTGCGTCAGCGCCGGGTCGGTGACGCTGTCGATCACGATGCGGTCGGCGTGCCGGGGGAACAGCTGTGTGTACACGGCGCCCAGGTCGGCACCGTAGGAGATGCCGTAGTAGGACAGCGTGCGCTCGCCCAGGACGGCGCGGATCAGGTCCATGTCGCGGGCGACGTTGCGGCTGGACGCGTGGGGCAGCAGCGCGGCGTTGTTCCCGTGCTCGTGGCAGCGCCGCGCGGTGTCGCGCGCGTTCCGCACCGACGCCTCGAACGCCTCGCGCCGGGAGTGCGTCGGCTGCGCCTTCGGGGAGATCCCGCAGTAGATCGGGGTGCTGCGTCCGACGAACCGGGGGTCGAAGCCGATCAGGTCGTACCGGTCCGCGGCGTCCTCCATCGCGGTTCTGAGGTGCGCCGCGTAGTCCAGCCCCGGGCCGCCCGGCCCGCCGGGGTTGGCCAGCAGAATGCCGCGGCGGTGCGCGCGGTCCTTGGCCTTGATCCGGGAGATCGCGAGCCTGATGGACGGGCCGCCGGGAGCCTGGTAGTCGAGCGGCGCCGTCACCTGCGTGCACTCCGCCCCCGCCTTGATCAGCTCGGTGGCGTCGGCCGGGCACGCGCCCCATTCGAGGTGCTGGCCGAGGTGGCGCGCCAGACCTGGGGACGGGGACGGCTGGGACGGCGTGGCCGATGAAGGCCGGGGCGGCGAGGCCGAGGCGGTGCCCGTCCAGCCGACGAGTCCGGCCGCGGCGATCGCGGCGGCCGTCGCGGTGGCGGTGATCGCGGTGCGTGGGTGGGTCATGGGTTCCGATCCCATCGGCTCCGGACGCGAAGATCATTACGGCTGGCCCGCGGCTGCCGGTGGGGGCAGCCCCACCATCTCGCCGTTCCGCCGTTCGGACGGCGCGAATGGCAGGTTCGGCTTACGGCCATTCCTCGCGCAACGCCATACCATCCAGGAAAGGACTTCCCTTATCGCGAGAAGTAAGCTAGAGTAACGATTGGTGTGCCGGGAAGTCTGGTCGGCGGGACAGGACATGTCTCCGACCAGAAGGGGTTTCATGACTCCCCGGCACTTTTTTGCTGCGCCGCGTCGACCACGGCGCACCGCCTTCGGCCCGTCGTGCGGCCTGACCGCCGCGGCCTGGGCGAACGCGTTCCCAGATAGCTGAGCCGCAACCGCTCTGCCCCTACCAGGGGTTTTCTCCGCTCCACCTTTCCCGCCCGGTGACGGCGTTTTTTCGGACGTCCCGGCGCGGTCAATGACGGCTCGATGCGGAAGCGTGCAATCAAATGGGCGAATTCCTCGATGTGGCGCTCGGTTTCCCGACCGCCCTTTTCACCTTCTCCCTTCTCGTCGTCGCCGCGTACTGGACGCTCGTCCTGCTCGGCGGACTGGGAACCGACGTCCTCGGCGGCGCGGCCGATGCCGACACAGGGGCCGGCATCGGCGGCGGGGCCGGGGCCATGGACGGCGCCGGAGCCATGGACGGCGCCGGGGCCGAGGACGCCGCGGACGGGTTCGTCGCCGAGCGGCTCGCGTTCCTCGGGCTCGGCGGCGTCCCGGCCACGGTCGTGCTGTCGCTGCTGATCGCGCTCGCGTGGTTCGCCGCCCTGACCGGCTCGGCGCTGTCCGACGGCGCCGTCCTGCGGACGCTCGTCCTGCCCGCGGCGCTGGCCGTCGCGTGGTTCGGGACGCGCCTCGCCGTCCTGCCGCTGCGCCGCGTCTTCCAGAGCCCCGCCGCGGCCTCGCTGCGCGACTTCGTCGGCCTGCCGTGCGTCATCCGCACCGGACGGGTCGGCCCGGACTTCGGGCAGGCGGAGGTCATCGCGGCCGACGGGTCGTCCGCGATCGTCCAGGTGCGGCAGCCCGCCATGGACGTCCCCGTGGCGGGCGCCGCCAAGGACGCCATGCAAGACGCGGCGAACGACGCGGCGGCGGGCGCCGGGCTCACCGCCGGCAGCAAGGCACTGATCTTCGACTTCGATCCCGGCGGCCGGTTCTTCTGGGTCATGCCGCACGACGCGGCGTTCGACCCGCCCGAGGACACCCTCCACTGACACCCCAGCAGACAGGGATATCGATGGACACCATCACGATAGGAGCCGGCGTGCTCCTCGCGCTCGCCCTGCTCGTCGCCCTCGGCCTGATGCTGATGGTGACGCGGCTGTTCCGCAAGGTCGACCAGGGCCGCGCGCTGATCATCTCCAAGCTCAGGAAGGTCGACGTCACGTTCACCGGCGCGGTCGTGCTGCCCGTGCTGCACAAGGCCGAGCTGATGGACATCTCGGTGAAGACCATCGAGATCGAACGCACCGGACGGGACGGGCTGATCTGCAAGGACAACATCCGCGCCGACATCCGCATCACGTTCTTCGTCCGCGTCAACAAGACCGTCGAGGACGTGATCAAGGTCGCGCAGGCGATCGGCACCGAGCGCGCCAGCAGCCGGGAGACGCTGCAGGAGCTGTTCGCGGCCAAGTTCTCCGAGGCGCTGAAGACCGTCGGCAAGCACCTCGACTTCGCCGACCTGTACACGCGCAGGAACGAGTTCCGCGACCACATCATCCGGGTCATCGGCACGGACCTGAACGGCTACAGCCTGGAGGACGCGGCGATCGACTACCTGGAGCAGACGTCGCTGCTGTCGCTGGACAAGACGAACATCCTGGACGCCCAGGGCATCCGGAAGATCACCGAGCTGACCGCGCTGGAGCACGTCCGGACCAACGAGCACGCCCGCCACGAGGAGAAGGAGATCACCCGCCAGAACGTGGAGGCGCGCGAGGCGATCCTCGAGCTGGAGCGCCGCCAGGCGGACGCGGAGCTGCGCCAGGCGCGCGAGGTCGAGACCGTCCGGGCGCGCGAGGAGGCGGAGATCGAGCGGGTCAAGGCGGAGGAGCGGCTGCGGGCGCAGGCCGCGCACATCCGGACGGACGAGCAGCTCGGCGTCCAGCACGAGAACAAGGACCGCGAGGTGTCGGTCGCCGCGAAGAACAAGGAGCGCGTCCTCGCGATCGAGAGCGAGCGGATCGAGAAGGACCGCGTCCTTGAGGTCATCGCCCGCGAGCGGGAGACGGAGCTGACCCGCATCGCCGCCGACAAGGAGGTCGAGGCGGAGAAGCGGGAGATCGCGAACGTCGTCCGGGAGCGGATCGCGGTCGAGCGGACGGTCGCCGAGCAGGAGGAGGCCATCAAGCGGCTCCGCGCGGTCGAGGAGGCCGAGCGCGCCCGCCAGTCGGTGATCATCCACGCGGAGGCGGAGGCCCAGGAGAACCTCGTCAAGGACATCAAGGCGGCCGAGGCGGCGGAGGCCGCCGCGGTGCACCGGGCCCGCGAGGAGCTGACGATGGCGCAGGCCCGGCAGGAGGCCGCCGAGCTGGACGCGCAGGCCAAGATCCGCCTGGCCGAGGGGCTGCGCGCGGAGGCCGCCGCGACCGGGCTCGCCGAGGTCCAGGTCAGGGAGCGGGACGCCGAGGCCATCGAGAAGGTCGGCCGCGCCGAGGCCGCCGTCGGGCGGGAGAAGGCGCTGGTCGAGGCCGCGCGCATCCGCGAGAGCCTCAAGGCGGAGGCGGAGGGCCTGACCGAGAAGGCGGGCGCGATGGCCGCGCTCGACGACGCCACCCGCCAGCACGAGGAGTACCGGCTGCGGCTGGAGGCGGAGAAGGACGTCCGCCTCGCGGGCATCGAGGTGCAGCGGCAGGTCGCGGAGGCCCAGGCGGGCGTCCTCGCGGCGGGGCTGGAGAACGCCGACATCAGCATCGTCGGCGGCGACTCGGTGTTCTTCGACCGGCTCGTCGGGTCGATCGCGCTCGGCAAGGGGGTGGACGGGTTCGTCCAGAACTCCGAGGTCGCGCGGGCGGTCGCGGGCCCGTGGCTGGACGGCTCGGGCAGCTTCACCGACGACGCCGCGAAAATCCTCGGCTCGCTCGGCGGCGGTGCCGGTGCCGCCGGCGTCCGGGACCTGACGCTCTCCGCGCTGCTGCTGCGCCTGATCAAGTCGGGCGGCCCGGAGAGCACGGCCCTCCAGGACCTTCTGGACACGGCGCGCCAGCTGGGCGTCGCCGACGCGCCGCTGTCGGGCGAGTCCAACCATGCCGTCAACGCCGTCCCCAACTGACGCGCTGCCTGTGAGGACGGAGGAGAGCTGTGGGTGAGGACGTCAGGGAGCCCGGCGCCGAGCTGGACCACGGCACGTACGAGGTGCTGCGGGCGCGGCTCGCCGAGCAGGCCGGGGAGCTGGCGCGGCGGGCGGAGGCGCTGAACGCCCGGCGGATCGAGGTGTTCGGCGGCGCGGAGCTGCGCCCGGCGGGCACGGACCGGATCAGGACGGCGCACAGCTGCGTGCCCCGCGACGCGGTGGCGCTCGGCGACGTGCTGCTGGTCGGCTACAACGTCTTCCTCGGGCTGAAGCCGGAGACGTCCGTCGAGGACGTCTTCTCCCTGCACCGCTTCACCCGCGACGAGAACGGCATCGCGTTCGTCCAGATCAGGATGGACGCGGTGCCGGGCCTCCTGGACGATCCGCGGTTCCGGCGCGACTTCGCCGACCTGCACCGGTACTACCGGCAGGCGCGGCTGCTGCAGCTGAGGCTCGTCGACGGGCGGCTGCTCGCGGTGTTCCAGACCGGCCCGCGCCTGTCGGACCTGCGCGTCCTGCGGTGGCGGACGTCCCCGGACGGCCGCGTCGCGTACGAGGACAACCAGGGCGAACGCGACCACGTGTTCCCGCCGGCGCACGACGTCGACTGGATCGAGACGACGCGGGACGACCACGTCCCCGGACGCCATCCGCACATCTCGATCGGCGGCGAGGTGTTCGTCGAGACGATCGGCGGGACCCTCACCGTCAAGATCGAGGACAACACCGGCAGCGGCGCCGGGATCTACTCCGAGCCGGTGGACGAGCCGCTGCAGTCCCTCGCCGACGCGGACGTCCTGTACGCGCGGGTCGGGGCACTGGTCCTGCTGCGGATCCGCCCGTACAACGAGACGGCGTGGCGGCATCTGGTGTTCAACGTCCGTACCAAGGACGTCGTGCGGCTGGACGGCATCGCGCAGGCGTGCCGGCGGCTGCCGGACGACCACGGGATCATCTTCCCGGGCGGCTACCACCTCGACACCGGCGCCGCGAAGACCTTCGACACCGACGTCACGGGGTTGGAGTACGAGCGCGTCGTCCGCTCCCCCAACGGCGAGGACGTCCTGTACGTGTTCCATTCGCGGGAGGACGGCCGGTCGCTGCTGCTGCCGTACAACGTGATCCGCAAGCGGGTCACGGCGCCGATCACGTGCCACGGATACGCGCTGTTCGAGGACGGGACGCTCGTCGTCATGCGGGCGCTCTCGGACGAGCCCGCCCGCGTCCATCCGCTGCAGATGTGGGCGACGCCGTTCGCGTCCGACGCGCACGCCGCCGCCCAGCCGGTCGGGTCGGGCCCGCTGGAGCGGATCGGGAACGCCGACCTGGTCCGCGGAGTCTCCGAGTGCCTCTCCATCGCGCGCATGGTGGACGAGATGTCGCCGTCGACGCCGGTGTTCGAGGCGCTCATCGCGGCGTGCACGCGGACGTCCGACCTGTACCACTGGCTCGGCGCGGACGACCTCGGCGACCTCGCGGCGCCGCTGGCGGACGTCCGCGCGACGGCCGGGCAGGTGCTGGACGAGTACGAGAAGGTGCGCGCCCTCACCGACCAGGCAGCCGCGTCCGTGGGCGAGGCCGCGGACGCCGTCGCCGCCCTGGTCCGCCGGGCGCGCACCGAGGCGCCGGAGAGCGCGGACGGCTGGATCTCGCGGCTCGCCGAGTTCCGCCGCGTCCAGGGACGCCTGGAAACTCTCCGCGACCTCCGTTATGTGGACGCGGCCCGGATCGACGAACTCGCCGAGACCGTCCAGGCCGAACTCGGGCATGCCGGACGGGGCGCGGTCGAGTTCCTCCAGCTTGAGGACGCCTTCACCGGCTACCACGCCGAGATCGACCGGATCACCGAGGTGGCGGGCGCGATCGAGACGGCGGCCGAGGCCGCGCCGCTCGCGGATCTCCTCGACGCGCAGAACGAGGGCCTCGACGTCGTCACCGAGGTCGTCGGCGACCTCGACATCACCGACGCGACCGCCCGCACCGCGATCCTGGAGCGCGTCGGCGAGGTCCTCGGCGGGCTCAACCGGGCCCGGGCCGTCCTGGACAACCGGCGCCGCGACCTCCTCGCCCGCGAGGGGCGCGCCGCGTTCGCCGCCGAACTGGCCCTGCTCGACCAGTCCATCGCGGGCGCGCTCGCCGCCGCAGCCACGCCCGAGGGCTGCGACGAGCAGCTCGGCCGGCTGCTCCTCCGCCTGGAAACCCTGCAGGCCCGCTTCGCCGACCTCGACGACTTCCTCGCCGAGCTGGAAACCAAGCGGACCGAGGTCTACGAGGCGTTCTCGTCCCGCAAGCAGACGCTGCTGGACGAGCGCGCCCGCCGCACGGACCGTCTCACCGGGTCGGCCGACCGCATCCTGTCCGGCGTCCGCCGCCGCGCCGCCGCGCTCGCGTCGCCGGACGAGGTCGCCGCCTACTTCGCCACCGACCCGATGGTGGCGCGCCTCCGCTCGATCGCCGGGGAGCTGCGCGCGCTGGACGACGGCGTCCGCGCCGAGGAGCTGGACGGCCGGATCAAGGCGGCCCGCCAGGAGGCCGGACGCGCCGTCCGCGACCGCCTCGACCTCTACGGCGACGACGGCGCGACGATCCGGCTCGGCCGGCACCGCTTCGCCGTGAACAGCCGTCCGATCGAGCTGACCCTCGTCCCGCATCAGGACGAGCGGGGCGAATCGGTCGCCTTCGCGATCACCGGCACCGGCTACCGCGCGCCCGTCCGCGACGCCGCCTTCGCCGCGACCCGCCACCTGTGGAACCAGACCCTCGTCTCGGAAACGCCGGAAACCTACCGCGCCGAGTACCTGGCGACGTCGATCCTCACGCAGACCGCCCCTGACCTGCTCGATCGGGCCGCGGCGGACGGCCGTCTGCTCGCCCTCGTCCGGGACGCGGCCGCCGACCGCTACGACGAGGGCTACGAGCGCGGCGTCCACGACCACGACGCGGCCCGCATCCTGGAAACACTGCTGCCCCTCCACGCCGACGCGGGACTGCTCCGCTACCCGGGTCCGTCCCGCGCCGCCGCCCAGCTCTTCTGGACCTTCGGCACCGGGCCCGCCGCCCGCACGGCCTGGACGACCCGCGCCCGGTCCCTCGTCCGCGCCCGGCAGATGTTCGGACGCGCCGGGGCCCTCATCGAGCTGACCGCCGAGCTCGCCTCGTCCATCGGCGACTTCGCCCGGCGCACCGGCCTGGCCGGCCGGGACGTGTCGCTTGCGGCCGAGTATCTGATCGAGGAGCTGGCCGCGTCCCCTGACGGCTTCGTCAGCGGGCAGGGGGCTCGTGACCTGCTGAAATCCTTCGGCCAGGAACACCGAGCCGCGCTGGAGGAGGACCTGCGCGCCCTCGGCGACGACCTCGCCGCCCGCCACCAGCTCGCCGAAACCTGGCTCCGCTCCTTCGGCGAGCACGGCGCGGACGGCGAGCACGGCGCGGACGGAAACGGGGCCGACATTCCCGAGGCCGTCGCCACGCTGCTCTGCCCCGCCACCCGCTACGACTCACCCGCCGCCTTGACCGCCACCATCGACGGCCTTCTCGGCAACCACCCGCGCGTCTCCGACCGCCGTCTCGACCTGCGCCTGGACGAACTGCTCACCCGCACGCACCATTTCCGCACCGAACGGGTTCCGGCGTTCCGCGCATACCAAAAACAGCGCAACGACCTGATAGCGGCGGAGGAACGGCGCCTCGGCATCACCGACCTGAAGCCCCGCACGATGAGCGCGTTCGTCCGTAACCGGCTGGTGGACGAGGTGTATCTGCCCCTCATCGGCGACAATCTCGCCAAGCAATTGGGCGCCGCAGGCGACGGCAAGCGCACGGACCAGATGGGCCTTCTCCTGCTCATCTCCCCGCCCGGCTACGGCAAGACGACCCTCATGGAATACGTCGCCGACCGCCTCGGGCTGGCCCTCGTCAAGGTGGACGGCCCGGCCCTGGGCCGTGAAGTGAGCTCACTCGACCCCGCGAAGGCCCCGAACGCCACCGCCGCCCGCGAAGTCGAGAAAATCAATTTCGCTCTCGACATGGGCGACAACGTCCTGCTCTACGTGGACGACATCCAGCACACCTCGTCCGAATTCCTCCAGAAATTCATCCCGCTCTGCGACGCCCAGCGCCGGATCGACGGGGCGGAGCGCACCTACGACCTGCGCGGCAGGCGATTCGCCGTCTGCATGGCCGGGAACCCGTACACCGAGTCCGGGCAGCGCTTCCGCATCCCCGACATGCTCGCCAACCGCGCCGACGTGTGGAACCTCGGGGACGTCCTGTCCGGCAAGGACGACCTGTTCGCGCTCAGCTACATAGAGAACGCACTGACCTCCAACCCCGTTTTGGCTCCCTTGACCGCTCACGACCGGGCCGATGTGGAACTGCTCGTCCGGCTGGCTTCGGGCGACGAGACCGTCCGTCCCGATCGCCTTTCCCACCCCTACTCCCAGACGGAACTGGACGAGATCCTCTCCGTCCTGGGAAAGCTCCTCCGCATTCAGCAGGTCGTCCTTACGGTCAACCGCGCCTATATGGCCTCCGCCGCCCAGGACGACTCCGCCCGCACGGAACCCCCGTTCCGCCTCCAGGGCTCCTACCGCGACATGAACAAGCTGGCCGAACGCGTCCTCCCGGTGATGAACGCCGCCGAGCTGGAGGCGGCGATAGACGACCACTACAAGGCCGAATCGCAAACGCTCACGTCGGACGCCGAAGCGAATCTCCTCAAGCTGTCCGAACTCCGCGGCACGCTCACCCCGCCGCAAGCCGAACGCTGGACGGAGATCAAGGCCGCCTACCAACGTTCCAAAACCCTGTCGGGCGACGCCGGGGACCCGTCCGTTGGGGCCCTGCTCCACCTGGCCGACAAACTGGCCGCCATAGAGGAAACCCTTCGCGGCCCTTCGCGGCCCCGATGGCCGCACCCGGTCCCTCCCGCGGGCCGGGAACCTCTTGACGATCTTCACGGTTGATCCGGAGGATTCAGACGTCCTCGCCGGGAATCGCCCGGCCGGACGCCCGGAGAGGGGTCCGCGCATGCCGCTCGCCATCGACCGAGACCAGAAGATCGTCTTCGCGCACCGGACGAACTTCGTCGGCAAGCCGACGGGTCCGAGCACGGTGTCGTGGGACTACAAGGGCGACGAGCACGTGATCGTCCGCCCGGACGACGGGCAGCCCGCGAAGCCGTGGCAGGTCAAGTGCAAGGAGTGCCGCAAGAACCTTGAGTTCACCGTGCACAGCGTCGCGGCCACCCGGCGCCGCCAGGCCCGCTGGCGGGCCATCGCCTGGACGGGCCTCGCCGTCCTCATCGCGAGCGTGGCCGGTTGCGTCGTCATCGGCGGCGCCGCGCTGGCGGTCCTGATCCCGGCCGCGATCGTCGGGGCCGCCACCGGCTACTACGTCGGCGGGATCGCCGCGGACGAGATGGGCATCACGGGGAACGGCGCCGGGATGCCGATCGTCGCCAAGCACTCGGTGACGCTGGTCGAGTCACGTCCCGCGGGCATGGAAGAACTCGTCTGCGCCAAGTGCGGGCACGAGGAGGAGTTCACCTGGGGCAGCCACCTGCGCAAGGGCGTGGTGGAGCGGCGATACCAGGAGGCTAAGGCGCGGCTGGACGCCCACACCTGCCGCGCCAAGTAGCCGGCGCGTCATCCGGCGGGCGGGCCGCCGGGCGGTGGCGAGCCGGGGTCAGGCGGTGGCGGGACGTCCTTGACGCCGTGCTGCCTGAGCGACATGTCCACGGCCAGGTCCCACCGGTCGGACAGCTCCCGCGACATCGCGTACGCGTCGTCGCACATCGCCGCCGCGACCTCCGCCGTCTCCCGGTCGCCGGCGCGCTCCGCGACGCGGCGCAGCATCTCCCCCGCCGCGACCTGCAGGTGGGCGGCGACGTAGGCGTCCCGCATGTGCTTGCCCGCGGGGTCGCGGCGGCTGCGGCCGAGCCCGCCCTCGACCACCGCCGCGAACAGCATCCCCGCGTCCCGCACGATGGACGGCGCTGACCCGTGCGCCTTCAGCCGCGCCTCGATCGCCCGCGTGTGCGTCCGGGACCGCTCGGCGTAGCGGCCGAGCGGCCTGCACATCTCCGGCTCGTTCGCCGCCGTGGTCAGCATCTCGCTGAGGGCGGCCTGCACGTGCTGCTGCAGCGCGTGCGCGTCCTTCAGATAGCCGATCAACTGCTTGTCGACCGTCGTCATGCGCGAAGCCCCGTCACCTGGACTTCCCCGCGCGGCGCATGCGGCGCGTACGGCGCGGCGGGCGCGGGCGGCGCGGCGTCGGCAGCTCCTTGACGACCACGGCGATCACGGCGAGCGCGAACAGCGCGATCATCAGGCGGATCACACCCGGGCCGATGCGGAATCCCTTTCTCATTTCTCACTCCCTCCCCTGTCGAGGCATGTGTGCTCGTTCCCCTTGCGGGCGGCCGGACGGTCCCGTCCGGCCACATTCATGCGGTCGGCTCCTCCTCGCGGAGCGCCTCGTGCCCGAGGGACGGCTCGCGCCTGGGCGGCAGCTCGTGCCTGGGAGAAGGCTCGCTCCTGCGGTCGCGGAGGCCGGGGACGGCCATGAGGTCCCGCCACGTCTCGGCGGGCAGCAGCACCGTCGTCTCGTGCCGCCAGGGGGCCTGGCCGGTGCGCGGCACCTGGCCGTCGCGCGGTGCGCCGTCCTCGCCGGGGTAGAAGACCGTCCCGTCGAAGGCCAGGTCGAGCTGGACGCCGCCGTCACCCAGCGCGTGCAGGTGCCGCTCGGCCGCGGCCCGCACGCCGGTCCGGCACGGCAGCGTGAGCGTCAGCTCCGTCCCGCCGCGGAACGTCGGCACGGTTGCGCCGACGCGCGCCCACGACAGCCGGGCGGGCTTGATGGTCACGGTCGTGGTGAGCAGCACGCACTGCACGAGGCCGCCGTCCATCCGCCGGAGCCCGACGCGCAGGCTCAGCACCGGCGTCGCCGCGGCCGTCCCGGCCTCGACGCCGAGCACCTCCAGGCCGAGCTCGGGCGGCCCGTTCATGATCAGCACCTCGGTGGACTGCCCGGCGGACCAGGCACGAAACCCGGGCCGCAACCCCGGGCCGCGGGGATTGGGGAGATTTTCCGGTGCCATGCCGGACCCCTGCCGAAACTTCGCGGACGTGTTGCTTGACCTTGAGCGCACTCCAGCTCGTACGTTCGAGCGCGATCGCGGTTCGGACGCGATCGCCATCCGAGGGAGTCATCCGCATGCAGTACCGCAAGCTCGGCCGGACCGGCGTCGAGGTCAGCACCCAGTGCCTCGGCGCGATGATGTTCGGCGACGTCGGCAACCCCGACTACGACGAGTGCGAGCGCATGGTCCACCGCGCGCTGGACGCCGGGATCAACTTCATCGACACCGCCGACATGTACTCCGCCGGGGAGAGCGAGCGGTTCGTCGGACGCGCCATCAAGGACCGCAGGGACGAGGTCGTCCTCGCGACGAAGTTCTTCTTCCCCTCGGGCGAGGACCGCAACAGGCGCGGCGGGTCGCGGCGGTGGATCGTCCAGGCCGTCGAGGACAGCCTCCGCCGCCTCGGCACCGACCACATCGACCTCTACCAGATGCACCGGCGCGACTGGGACACCGATCTGGAGGAGACGCTGGACGCGCTCACCGATCTCGTCCGCCAGGGCAAGGTCCTGTACCTCGGCTCGTCGTGCTTCCCCGCCGACCAGATCGTCGAGGCGCAGTGGGCGGCGCAGCGGTGCGGCACGGCGCGGTTCGTCTGCGAGCAGCCGCAGTACTCGATCTTCGCGCGGTCGATCGAGGAGTTCATGCTGCCGGCGGCGCGGCGGCACGGGATGGGCGTCATCCCGTGGAGCCCGCTGGCCGGCGGCTGGCTGACCGGCAAGTACCGGCGCGGTGAGCAGGCCCCGGCCGGCTCCCGGTTCTCCGGGACGTCGCATCCGGCGTGGGAGCGGCGCGCCGTGGACGTGGACCCGAACTCCCCCGCCCGCTACGACGCCGTCGAACGCCTCGCGAAGATCGCCGAGAACGCCGGGCTGTCGCTGACGCATCTGGCGCTCGGTTTCGTCGCCGAGCACCCCGCCGTCACGTCGACCATCATCGGCCCGAAGACGATGGAGCAGCTGGACGACCTGCTCGCGGCCGCCGGCGTCCGGCTCGACACCGCCGTCCTGGACGCGATCGACGAGGTCGTCCCGCCGGGAACCGACATCGCCGGCATCGACCACGGCGCCGGAAGCCGCGCCCTGACCCCCGGGAACCGCCGCCGTTCGTCGGCGGATCACCTCTCCGCCATGGGCTGACCGGCCCGAGCTCAGGGGAGGGGGAGGGGGCGGCGGCCGAGGAAGGCGATCAGG
>NZ_SMKT01000178.1 GCF_004348735.1 Actinomadura sp. KC06 | reverse complement strand
GGACGGCGGCGGGCCTGGCGGGGTGCGCGGGTCCGCGGCCGTGGGGGCCGCGCGGCGCGGTCCCCTCGGGCTCACGGGGTCGTTCATTAGCGGAAGTCATTAACAGCGCTAACGATAATCGCGAGCCCGGCATTCCGGCAAATCCCGGCGCGGCCGGGTCAGGATCGGCTGAGCCTGTCGATGATCGGGGCGGCCCGGCGGAGGATCTCCCGCTCGTCGTCGGTCAGCTCGCCGAGCCTCCTGGCCAGCCACGCCTCCTTGCGGCGCCGCTCGTCCGCCAGCAGCGCGGCGCCCGCGTCGGTCGCGTTCAGCACGACCTGGCGCCCGTCGGTCGGATGCGGGCTGCGCGCGACCAGGCCCTGCTCCTCCAGGTACGCGATCACGCGCGTCATCGACGGCGGCTGCACCTTCTCGTGGTCGGCCAGCTCGCGGGGCGTCATCGACCCGTGCCGCTCGATCGCGGCGAGCGCGGCGAACTGCGTGAGCGACAGCGGGCCCCGTCCGCCCCGGTCGCCCTCGGTGGCGGGACGCAGCGTGCGCAGCCGCCGCGACAGCCGGGCGATCGAGATGCGCAGCTCTTCGGCCAGCCCGGGGACGGACACGGCACGGCGTGGGGTGGGTGGCGTTGTCATCGTCATTGGTCTCCCATGCTGCCACGCCGTACCTTGACATTGCGGCTAGGCTTATTAGCCTTTGAGCTATCTAGATTAGAGGAGAGTGGAATGCCTCGTGCCGGACTGTCGCCGGCCGCCGTCGTCGACGCCGCCGTCGCCATCGTGGACGCCGAGGGCCCCGGCGCCCTGACGCTGGCCGCGGTGGCGGGAAGGGCCGGGGTCGCGACGCCCTCCCTGTACAAGCATGTCCGCAACCTGGCCGAGTTGCGACAGCTGGTCACCGTCCGCGTGCTCGAAGAACTTACAGAACGGCTCGGAGAGGCCGCGCTGGGACGCTCCGGGGACGACGCCGTCCGCGCCCTGATGCGCGCCTACCGGTCGTACGTGGTGGAGCATCCCGGCCGGTACGCGGCCATGGAGCAGTCGGCGGGCGCCCAGCCAGAGGACAACGCGGCGGGCGAGCGTCTCCTGGCCATCCTCTACGCGGCGTTGCGCGGCTACGCCCTGGAGGGTTCGGAGCTGGTCCACGCGGCCCGCTGCCTGCGTTCGGCCGTGCACGGGTTCGCCGTCCTGGAGGCGGCGGGCGGCTTCGGCCTGCCCGAGGACCTGGAGGCCAGCTATGAGCTGCTCATAGGCATGGTCGTCGGAGGGTTGCCCGGCGCCCGCGGCGTAACCTGATCGCATGACCCGACCGCGCCGCCCGGACCCGCCGCCCATGCAGACCAACGATGTCCGCATCGCGGCCGCGGGCGCGGCCGCCTGGGCGGTGGCCTTCGTCGTGCTGCTCATCGTCGGGCTGCCGGATGAGGACCGGTGGTGGCTGTGGGTGTGCGTCACGGGCTTCGCCAGCGGCCTGTTCGGCGTGTGGTACGTCCCGAGGCTGCAGGCCCGCCGCGCCAAGCAGGAGGCCGCCCGTGCCGCCCAACGCGAGGCCGAGGCGGAAGCCGACGCCGACAAGCCCGCGGAGACCGCGGAGCGCGGGCGCGGCGACTAAGGCTCCAGGTCTGCCTCGGCCAGGAGGTCGGGCAGCGCATCGGGTGCGCGCAGCACCGCTTCGACCATGAGCCGGTCGGCCCAGTGGCCGGTCGACCATGCGAGCGCGCGGGCGAGGCCGTGCACTCCGCTTGCGCGTACTTCGCCGTCTCTGGTCCACCACGGCACGTCCTGGCCGTCCACGATGAGATGTTCATGCGCGAGGTAGTCGGCGGGTGCGTCCGGTAGGACGGCCCTGACGGCGTCCGGTACAGGACGTTTCTCGCCCTCCGATTGGACGACGCCCGGGATCTCGTCTCCGGCCAATGGCAGATCGAGGAGTTCGGCCAGGCGGTCGTCCCGTCCCTGCGCGGCGATGACGAGCGGCTGGCCCCGGAGCAGCGGGAGGACGTCCGGGGCGTCCAGGATTAGGGCGTCAGCGGCGTCTACGACCTCGACGTCGCCGTCCACGACCGTTCGGACATGGTCCGGTGGTTCGACGGCTGGGTCGGGGGTGTCGGCCAGGGCCGTCCACAGTCCGCCCAATTGTGCTCGGGTCACGGAACGTGCCGGGTCACCGAGCCGGTCGAGCAGCTCTTGGGCGCCTCCGGGCTCGTCCAGCAAATCGGCCAGGGACGTACGGACGCCCAAGGCGAGCAGGAGCCGCTCGTCAAAACCCGCTGGCGCGACGTCGTAGAGCCCTGCGAGGGCCTCGTCCCCGCGCAGCCTGAACTCGCCGGGGCTGCGGCCGTCCAGGACGCGGTGACGCCGCAGCCACCACGCCGTATAGGACGGGACGGCAACCCGCCGACCATCGTGCAAGGTCACATGAGCGGGACTGACGATCGCGGCCCGCCACGGCGGTTCCGCAAGGACGCGCAGCGCCGCAGTCCAGTCATCGACCAGTTCGAGGTCTCGGACGGCCAGGAACTCCGGCACGAGCGGAGGGAGGTCTTGCGGGCCGATTCGCCGCAGTACGTCTTCTGCCCACAGGTCCTCGTCATCGAGATCCAGGGTCTCCGCTTCGTCTGCGATCCCTGTGAGGTTCACGTCCTCGCCCTTGGCGAGAGCGAATCCGTCCAGGACGCCGACGGCCGTGAGCGTCTCCGCGCCCCAGCGTTCCAGCAGCTCGCCGTCGACCACACCGAACGGTGCGTCATCGGCCATGAGCGCACGCAGCGGGCTCTCCGGCAGTAGCAGCTCACCCGCCGGATACAGCTCCCCGTCATCGCCGGGCAGGGAAAGCTCGGCCAGCCAGGGCTCCTCGCCGGGATCGAGCCTCGCGGCGGCGACGAGCCCTAGGACGGCTTCGGCGACCGCATCGGGGTCGTCGGCCTCGAACGACTCCTCGGCGGCCGCGCGCACGGCGGCGTCGGCGAGAACGGCCCGCGGCCCCGCCTCGACGGCCCCCAGCCGGGTCAGCAGCGGATGCACCGCCTCCGGGTGGACGAACCGCAGGCCCAGCGCGTCCAGGCCGCGGGGATCGACGCCGTCCGCGATCAGCAGGCCCCGCGGACCGCGCACGATCCGTCCGCCGTCGCCGGCCAGCGGCACCGGAACGGCCCCCAGAGCGTCTGTGGCGGCTCCGCCGAGCGCCCCGTACATCCGATGCCACCATGCCGGTTCGCGGTCCACAGCGGCCAGCTCATCGATGACGTCGGCCAGCTCGACCCGCCGCACCCCGAGCGCGGCGAGCGCGGGGCTCCGCGCGGGCCACTCCGGCGGGAGCAGGCCGACCGCGACGCCGTCCTCGCCGCCGAGGAGGTCGACGAAATCCGCGGGGGCGTCCACGGCGACCGCGTCGCGTCCGCGGGTCCGGTAGGGCAGCAGGGGCGCCTCGGGGAGGCGGTCGCGGATGCCGCGCCGTACCCGGGCGTCCAGCTCACCGGCCCCGACCGGCCCTGGCACCAGCTTGAGCACGCTTGGTGAAACGTCGAGTTCGGTCAGCAACCGCACATAGGTCTCGGCGGCACGGTCCACGAGGAAGTCGGTCAGCGGGCCGGGTGCGACGTGCCTCCGGTCAGGTGCGAGCGGGAACGACGCGATGAGCAATGCGGGCAGGTCCAGCCGTTCGTCACTGGGCGTTGGCGCGTGCACGACGGCGGGGGTGTCTTCCGGTAGGCCGTCCTCTGGCAGAGCCCACCGCAGGTGCCAGAACGGCCGTGCCCGTTCCTCCACCGGACGGTCTTCCAGAAGCGGCATAGGAATTTCCCCATGCGCCTCGGCCGTCCGCCACGTCGCACCGTCGATGACCACCTCGCCCGGCGGACGATGCTCAGCGGTCAGTTCACGGACGTCCCCGTCCACATCGATCTCAACGCCGTCCAGCGCGGGCAGGGCCAGCATCAACGCCGCCCCAGCACGCTCAAGCTGCCGCCGGACGCTCTCGACCGCGTCCTCGCGCAGCGGCAACCAAACGACCGTGTCGAACCCCGGAGGAATCTCAGGCGGCTCGTCGTCCAGGGCGAACGGCAACCGAAGCAGCGGAACGTGCCCGCCACGCCTCTCCAGCTCGTCCGCAAGCGCCGGTACTGCCTCCACCAGCTCCTGAGAACGGGCCCGCGACCACATCACGCCCGCCCCACCGGAAACGATGGCGGGCCGGTCGCTGACGGCCACGACGGCTGCGAACCCGACGCCGAACCGTCCTGCAGTAGCCGCGTCATCCCGCTTGGACGACGCCCGCAGCGTCGA
This sequence comes from Actinomadura sp. KC06, assembly GCF_004348735.1. Classification (GTDB taxonomy): domain Bacteria; phylum Actinomycetota; class Actinomycetes; order Streptosporangiales; family Streptosporangiaceae; genus Spirillospora. The sequence goes on along the minus strand of NZ_SMKT01000178.1, from coordinate 12,839 downwards.
CAGTGCCTCCACGCCCGCCGCGTCCAACGGCGCCCCCGTGTTGGCCGCGCTCAGCACGGCTCCCGACGGCGACGTACGGAGCTCCAGCCGGAGACGCCCGGGGACGGCGGCGCGCAGCGCGGCGTCGGCGGCGTTCTGCGCCAGCTCGATCACGACCCGGTCGCGGTAGCCGCCGAGAGCGAAGTCCTCCTCGGTGTTGGCGTCCTCGCGGAACCGGGCGGGCGACTCGCTCCAGGCGCGCAGCACCCGCTCCCGCAGGGCGCGCGTCCCGAAATCCGGCATCGTCAGCTGTGGCCTAGAGCCTCTTCGTCCAAGGACGCCGCGTCCTCGACCACGGACGTCTCGCCCTCGGCCACCGGCACGGCGTCCTCGATCCTGCTCGGCGACGGCAGGACCTCGTAGCCCAGTTCGTCGATGACCGGAGGATTGTGCTCGGACACGGCCGGAAGGGAGACCGCCTCCGAATGCGCGCCGCAGCCGTGGTCGGCGGAGACGACGCGTCCGTCATCGGGCGCGTACTCGTTCGCGCACACCCCGAACATCTTCCGCAGCTCACCCGCCAGCGCCACATAGAAACCGCACGTCGAGCACTGCGCGGGCGCGGACGCGGCGATCGGCGCCCGCGGGCCGCCGACGCCCTCGTACCAGCGCGCGGCGGCCTCGTCCCGTCCCTCCTGGGAGAGGACCCGGACGCGGCCGAGCCCCGGCTCCCACTGCGCCTCGCGCTCGACGGACTCGTCGACCTGCGTGTAGCCGGGCGCGAGCCGCACGTCGTCGGGCGCGGTCGGCAGCAGGTCGCCGGGACCGAGGTCGCCGGGACGCAGCCGCTCCAGCCACGGCACCCACGGCGGCGCGAGCAGCGCGTCGTCGCCGGGCAGCAGGACGCACTCGCTGACCGTGACGACCTTGGCGCGGGACGCACGCGTCACGGTCACGGCCCACCGCCAGCCCGCGTAGGCGGGGTCGAGGCACTCGAAATAGTGCGTGACGACGCGGTCGCCTTCGGCGCGCAGGCCGAGATGCTCGCCCGCCTGGCCGGGCCTGGCCGTGTCCTCCGCGGCCTCACGCGCGAGGCCGACGGCCTCGGCGCAAGCGGTGTCGACGGCGGGCGTGCGAGCCCTCCGGGCGGGCCCGGAGGCGGTGTGCGCGGACGCGCTGGACGCGGACGCGGAACGCGCGGGGCTGGACTGAGGCAGTGAGCTCACATGCCAATTCTCGCCCATGAAACGACGTGGCCGGGCACCTCACCCTTCCACCGCCTGGAAAACAACCACCGGCATCCCGTTAGTGAGCACGTCCCCCAGCGGGGAACGTACCCTCAATCAGGGGGTCGGGCCTTGGCGGAGAACCCGGACGACGCAGGGGAGAGATCAGGGCGCATGGGTGACCGGACACGGTTCGGGCGATCCGTACGCGCCGCTACAGGAGGTGCGGCGCGGGCGCTGCGCAGCACGCGCTCCGCGATGGCGCGCACGGGACGGCTGACCCGCCGCGCCACCCACGCCCAGGGCGCGGGACGCAGCGGCCTCGGCAGCCTGATCGAGTCCTCCGCGGTCAACTCCGCGGGCGACGCGCTGGTGACCGTCGCCCTCGCCGGGACCCTGTTCTTCGGCCTGGACGTCAACCAGGCGCGCGGCCAGGTCGCCCTCTACCTCGTCGTCACGATGGCGCCGTTCGCGCTGGTCGCGCCGCTGATCGGCCCTGCGCTCGACCGGGCGCGGCACGTCCGCCGGTACGCGATCTCCAGCACGTTCGTGGTCCGCGCGCTGCTGTGCTGGGCGATGGCGAGCGCGCTGCCGCACGGCGACCAGGTCACGTTCCTGCCCGCCGCGTTCGGCGTGCTCGTGCTGTCCAAGGCGTTCGGGGTGCTGCGCGCCGCCGTGACGCCGCGCGTCCTGCCGGACGAGATCACCCTCGTGACGGCGAACGCGCGCTCGGCGTTCGCGGGTCTGATCGCCGCGTCGATCACCGCACCGGTCGCCGCGGGCCTCGTGTGGCTCATCGGCGCTGACTGGGTCCTGCGCATCGGCACGGTCGTGTTCCTGCTGGGGATCGTGTTCACGATGCGGCTGCCGCGGAGCGTGGACGTCCCGGACGCCGAGCCCTCGCCGGAGAACGGAGACCCGCAGACCGGCGAGGCGGAGGGCGAGGACGCGCCCGGCGGGGACGCGGCGCGGCCGAAGGCCAGGCATTGGCGGACGCTGCCGCGCGTCGGCCCGGTCGTCGCGGAGGCGATGCAGGCCAACGCGGTGCTGCGCGCGTTCTCCGGCTTCCTGATCCTCTATCTGGCGTTCCTGCTGCGCCAGGAGCGGTTCGACCCCGTGTCCAACAACGTCGCGCTCGGGATGCTGGCGGCGTCCGCCGGCGCGGGCGGCCTGATCGGCACGGCGCTCGGCGTGTGGATGAAGGCGCGGGCGCCCCGGCTGATCGTCTTCGCGACGCTGGCGTCCGTGACCGCCGTCGCCGCCGTGAGCGCCGCGTTCTTCGGCCTGTGGGCGGCGCTGGCGGTGGCGCTCGCGGCGGGCCTCGGCCAGGTGCTCGGGAAGCTGTCGATGGACGCCGTGGTGCAGCACGAGATCGGCGAGGAGATGCGGTCGTCCACCTTCGCCGTCTCGGAGACGCTGCACCAGCTCGTGTGGGTCCTCGGCGGGCTGGCCGGCCTCGGCATGTCGATCGTCGCGGACGGACGCGTCGCGCTGGCGATCGTGTCCGCCGCGCTGGCCGTGTCGCTGGGCCTGCTGCTGTCGCGCAGCGCGGGCACCAGACGCCGAGCGCGCCGACGACGTGCCCCGCAACGCTCGTCAACGATCAAGGACGCGCACCCGGAGATGCACACCTGACGGGCCCCGCCGCCGAGAGGCGGCCAGGCTAGGACGCGGCCAGGTCGTCGGCGACCGCCCGCAGCACGGTCGCGATCTTCTTGGCCTCCGCCGGTGCCGGGTGCTTGCCGCGCCGGTAGGTGTTGGAGATGTCGTCCAGCAGCTTGATGAGGTCCTCGGTGATGACGACCATCTCGTCCGGCTTCTTGCGCCGCTGCTTGGCGATGGTCTTCTCGACCGACGGCAGCGTGTCAAGCACCTTCACCTGGAGGGCCTGCTGGCCGCGCCGCCCCTCGACCACGCCGAACTCGATGCGCTGGCCCGGTCTCAGCGTCGTGACCCCGCCCGGCAACGCCGATGAGTGCACGAAGACCTCACCGCCGTCGTCGCGCGTGAGGAAGCCGAACCCCTTGTCGGAGTCGTACCACTTGACCTTGCCAGTCGGCACCGGAGACCTCGTTCGGTAATCGTCCTGAATCGACCCCAAGATTAGTGCCTCGCCAAGGGCCGGTGTACACACCGGTACCCCCCGCGACGCCCGCGCAGGCCGACGATCAGAAGCTATCCCGCGCGTCCGACAACGGCATCCGAATATCGCGCCGCAGCTCAGGACGCGCACCCGCGGCTCAGGGCGTGCGGAACCCGCCGAGCCATTCCGGGAAGGCGAGCAGATCGGGCAGGACGACGTCCGCGCCGTAGGCCGTCAGAGCCGCCGAATCGTACGCGCCCGTCGCGACGGCCACCGCGACCGCCGACGCCGCCCGCGCCGCGTCCACGTCGCCGGTGTGGTCGCCGATGTAGGCGCCCGCGGCGTGCTCGCGCAGCACGGCGCCCTTCTCAGCGCCGAACAGGCCGCCGGCGACGACGTCCACCTCAAGGCCGAGGTAGCGGACGGTCCGCTCGGTGTCGGCCTGGTTCTTGCCGGAGACGACGATCACCCGCCCGCCGCGCACCCGCACCGCGTCCAGCGCCGCCGAGGCCCCCGGCATAAGGACGGTCGCCGGGACCGCGATGTCGGCGTAGATCGCCCGGTAGCGCGCCGCCATCGCGGGCACCTCGTCGGGCGGGAACCAGTAGGCGAGCTCCTCCTCCAGCGGAGGGCCGATGCGCCGGACGACGAGATCGGTGTCGATGGCGACGCCGGTCTCGGCGGCGATCGCGGCGTACACGGCGCTGATCCCGGCCCGTGTGTCGGCCAGCGTCAGGTCGAGGTCGAAGCCGACGGCGAGTCCGGAGCCGGTGGACGTGGGGGAATCGTGATCTGGCACGTCCCACAGGTTAAGGGGGCTGGACACATGCGAGTACCCGCGCTCTCCTGGTAGTGGCGATGCGACGGGATCCGAGTAGGAGAGCGCGGGAACTTTCGCGCGGGAACCGTTCAGTTGTGACCGGAACCGACGTCCCGGTCCCATCCGGAACGGCCGCCCGTGCTGCCGATATACCCGGGCCCCCGACCACAAACCATCTGACCAGGGAAAACGCAGGACTCGAACAGGCCACCCCGAGCAAAAGGACGATCAGCTCCGAACGTCCGCCCGGCGATGTCCCCCGGTTAATGGGCCGCTGAAGGAGGCCGCAATGGCAGACACCCCCGACCGGTCGCCCGACCCCGACCCCGGCCGGACGACCGCGCCTACGCCCGCGCAGGAGCACGCGATGACCCGCATCGACCCCGGCGACGCCCGCGACGAGCGCGAACGGCGGTCGTTCTCGTCCGGCGCCGCCGCCGCACGCCGCCGCGCCGCCGGCATCGCCGCCACCGCGGTCTCGGCCGTCACCACGGTCGTCGTGGTCGTCCTCGCCGTGCACATCACGTTCGTCGCGTTCGAGGCGAACACGGCGAACGACCTCGTCCGCTGGTTCGGCGACCGGGCCACCGACCTGTGCTGGCAGTTCAAGGACGTCTTCCAGCCCGAGAACCCCAAGGCCGAGGTCGCCGTCAACTACGGCCTCGCCGCCCTCGTCTACCTGATCGCGGGCAGACTCCTCATCGGCCTGATCCGCCGCTGGGCCTAACCGCGGCCTGGAAAGCCAACACGGCCTGGACGCCGATCGCGACGCGGAACTAGTCGCGGCCCGGGAAGCGGACGGCGTCGAAGGGCCAGGCGGTCGTGACCCACTCGCGGACGAACTCCTCCAGCTCCTTCTCCAGGGCGGAGTTCTCCTCGTCGGCGCGGACCCAGAACACCACGACGGCGTCCGCGCCGGGGTCGTCGGACGGGGCCACATGGATGCGGCCGAGCTGGCGGTCCCCGTCGGGCGTGATCACGACGTAGCTGAACGAGCGCCGCAGCTGGCCCTGCTTCTGCAACCAGGCGACGTCGATCAGGGCCTGCTCGAAGGTGAACTCGCTGTCCGGCCAGCCCCACTCGGGCCCGAACCGGCCGGCGAGCCGGTCCAGGCTCCCGATCACGGCGCCGTAGTCCTTGACCACGTCGTGGACGGTGATCGGACGGATCTGGAACCGGGAACCGGCCACCAGCGTGGGCACCACGAAGTCCTCGGGCAGGAAGGCCCCGTCGGCCGCCTTCCGCGGAGACTTGAACATCGCCGACCTTTCCGACGACGCCCCTTCCGGCGACGGGGCGCAGACGAAGGAAGCCTAGTCGTCCGGGGCCCGGTGCGAGCCGGATCGCGGTTTCGGGCGTGCCGCGCGGGACGTAGGGGCCCCGCAGGTCGAAGATGCCTTACTGTTCTTGCGGAGGAATACATCACCATGACGACATCTACGCGCGAGCGGATCGTGGCCGAGTCGCTCCGGCTGTTCGCCGATCGGGGTTACACGGCGACGTCGGTGGCGGAGATCGAGGCGGCCGCCGGTCTCTCGCCGGGCGCGGGCGGCCTGTACCGGCACTTCCGGTCCAAGGAGGAGGTCCTCGCCTCCGCCATCCGCGAGCACATCGAGCGGACCCACCGGCAGATCGACGACGTCCTGGACCAGGCCGCCGTCTACGAGGACCGCCCGCTGGAGACGCGGCTGCGGATGACGTGCCAGACCGGGCTGGCGAAGATGCGCGAGGAGCAGGACCTCATCCGGGTGCTGTTCCGCGACCTCGACCAGTTCCCGAACCTCGTCGCGGAGATGCGCGAGGGCATCGTCAACCCCCTCTACGACGGGATCGCCACCTGGCTGGCGGCGCAGCCCGAGTTCGAGGGCGCCGACGAGGACTGGCCGGCGATCGCGGCGATCCTCGGCGGCGCGGTGGTGAACTACTGGCTGGCGAACGAGTCGATGTACGAGCCGCCGACGCGCATCGACGAGAAGCGGTTCGTGGAGAGCTGGGCGCGGCTCGGGCTGGGGCTCGTCCGCCTGGAACGCACCCCCGCACCCACCACCGCGACCCCCTGACCAACCGCGTCCCGCGCCCTGACCGACCGCGTCCCGCTGACCGACCGTGCCCCGCGCCTGACCGACCACACCCCAACTGACCGCACGCTCTCGCCGCTTGGCAGGCGTTCCTCCAGCACACGGCATGTTCGTCCTACAGGGCACCCCGCACGGGCTCCTACCCTTGAGGGGCCCGGTTCGGGCAACGCACGAGCCCCCTAAAGTTGGGGAAAGGCATGGAAACGTACGCGGACTGGTTGCGCGCGCGAGGCGACGACGAGCTTCGCGCGCTTCTGTCCGCGCGCCCTGAGTTGCTCGCGCCCGTCCCCGCCGACCTGACCGCGCTCGCCTCTCGCGCCGCGACCCCCGCCGCGGTCTCCCGCGCCCTCGACCGGCTCGACCGGTTCACGCTCGCCGTCCTGGAGGCGCTGCTCGTCCTGCCCGCGGCGGACGGCCCCGACACGCTCGCCACCGCGCTCGACGCCACGTCCGTCCAGGTCGCCGACGCGCTGGGAACGTTGCAGCGCTACGGCCTGGTCTGGGGGAACGGGAACGGGACGCTGAACCCGGCGCCCGGCGTCCGGCAGGCCATGCCGCACCCCGCCGGGCTCGGCCCGCCCGTCCAGGAGGTCTTCGCCGGCTACACCCGCGAGCGGCTCACCGACCTGGTCACCGACCTGGACGGCGAGGCCCCGCGCGGCTTCGCCGACTCGGCGCGCCTGCTGCGGCGGCTCGCCGAGCTGCTGAGCGCCCCCGGCCCGCTGATCGACGACGCCGGCCCCGACGCGCTTGCCGCCCTCGACCATCTGACCTGGGGCCCGCCGGTCGGACGGGTCGCCGACGCGCGCCGTCCCGTCCGGGTCGACACCGCGGCCACCCCGATCGAGCGGCTGCTCGCCCGCGGCCTCCTCGCCGCCGAGGACGACCGCACGGTCACCCTCCCGCGCGAGGTCGCGCTGCACCTGCGCGGCGGGCGGCTCTTCCGGGACGTCGCCGCGGAGCCGCCGCCGCTCACGCCCCCGCCCGGCGAACCGCGCGGCGCGGACGTCGTGGTCCGCGCCGCGGCCGGGGAGGCGTTCAACGCCGTCCGGCTCGTGGAGGAGCTGCTCGAGCGCTGGGGTCTGGATCCGCCGCCCGTCCTGCGCAGCGGCGGCCTCGCCGTCCGCGACCTGCGCGCCGCCGCCGTGCTGCTGGACGTCCCCGAATGGAAGGCCGCGCTGCTGGCCGAGGTCGCGTACGCGGCCGGGCTGCTGACCCGCAGCGGCGACCTCGACGGCGAATGGCTCCCGACGCCCGCCTACGACCTGTGGCTCATGCGCGACACCGCCGGCCGCTGGACGGAGCTGGCCCGCGGCTGGCTGAAGTCCGACCGCGCCGCGGGCCTCGCCGGGGAGCGCGACGACCGCGACCGGCTCATCAACGCGCTCAGCGAGGCGATGGTGCGCAGCAGCGCCCCGGCCACCCGCCGGGCCACGCTGGACGTCCTCGTGGACGCGGGCCGCGGCGCCGTCGGCGAGGACGCCCTCCGCGAGCGGCTCGCCTGGCTGCGCCCCCGCCGCGGCGGCCGGGGCCGCGACCGGATCATCGGCTGGACGCTGCGCGAGGCCGCCGCGCTCGGCCTCACCGGGTTCGGCGAGCCGGCCCCGTTCGCCCGCGACCTGCTCGCCGGCGACGACCCCGAGCCCGCCCTGGAGAAGCACCTCCCCGCCCCCGTCAGCGAGATCCTCATCCAGGCCGACCTGACCGCGATCGCGCCCGGCCCGCTGGTGACCGAGCTCGCCCGGGAGCTCGCCCTCGCCGCCGACGTCGAGTCCACCGGCGGCGCGACCGTCTACCGCTTCACCCCCGAGTCGATCCGCCGCGCCCTGGACGCCGGCCGGACCGCCGCCGACGTCACCGGCCTGCTGTCCCGCCACTCGGCGACGCCGCTGCCGCAGCCGCTCACCTACCTGATCGACGACGTCGCCCGCAGGCATGGGCACCTGCGCGTCGGCGCGCTCGCGTCCTACGTCCGGACCGACTCGTCCGCCACGCTGGACGAGATCCTCGCCGACCGGCGCTCCGACCCGCTGCGGCTGCACCGCCTCGCGCCGACCGTCCTCGCGTCGGGGCTGCAGCGCGCCGACCTCCTCGACGGGCTGCGCGGCATGGGCCTCGCGCCGGTCGCCGAGTCCCCGGGCGGCGGCGTGATCGTGACCCGTCCGGACGCGCAGCGCGCCGACCCGCCGCCGACCGCCGAGATCGTCCGGTTGCGGCCGGACGAGCGCACCGACGCCTCGATGATCTCCGCCGCGGTGCGGGCGCTGCGCGCGGGCGACGAGGCGTCCAGGCACGGCGCGGAGCAGGCCCGGCTGCGGGCGGACGCCCCGTCCGGCGAACCGCCCCGCTCCCCCGCGATGGCCACCGTCGACCGCCTCCGCACCGCCGTCGACCGGGGCGGACGCGTCTGGATCGGCTACCTCGACCAGCAGGGACAAGCGTCCAGCCGCATCGTGGAGCCCGTCCGCGTCGAGGGCGGCTTCCTCACCGGCTACGACGCGACGCGTGCGGCCGTGCACCGCTTCGCGCTGCACCGCATCACCGGCGTCGCCGAGCTCTCCGACGACCCCGCTCCCTGAGCGATCCGCGCCTGCCCGGAACCGGCGAACCTCGCATACGGTCCAACCAGTGACCCATCGGACCGATAGCGTGTCCAGGCGAACGTGTGAGGAGGCTCCCGATGAGCGGGTACGGAGGGGGTCCGCCGTCGGGCTGGGAGGACCCCTACGGCGGCGGATCACAAGGCTGGGACCCAGGCGGCGCGTACGGGCCGCAGTACGGCGCGGGGCAGGGCTACCCACCCCCTGGCTACGGCTATGGCTACGGACCTCCCGGAGTGCCGCACAGGGCGCCGAGCAACGGCTCCACCATCGCCGCCCTCGTCTGCAACTCCATCGCGGTCGTGCTGTGCTGCAACATCGTCGCGATCCCCGGCATCATCACCGCCGCGATCGCGCTCGGACGCAACAACACCGACCCGCGCTCGGCCCGCAAGCTGACGATCTGGAGCTGGTCGCTCTTCGCCGCCGGCGTGGTGATCGGGATCATCCTCATCGTGATCTACGCGCTGCTGGCCGCCGCCGCCGACCCCGACTACGACTCGTCGGGCGGAATCTGACCATGAACGGGCCCGACTACGGCTACGGGCCTCCCGGAGTCCCGCCCCGGACGGTCAGCAACGGCACCATCACGGCCGCGCTCGTCTGCAACTCCATCGCGTGCGTGCTGTGCTGCAACGTCGCCGCCGTCGCCGGCGTCATCACCGCCCTGCACGCACAGCGCCGCGTCGCCACCAATCCGCGTTCCGCCTGGAAGCTGACCATCTGGAGCTGGTCGCTCTTCGCCCTGGCCATAGTGATCGGAATCGCCGGCGCCGTGTTCTTCCTGACCGTCGGCGCCGACTCCTAGCCCGACCGGCTCACCAAAGCCCGCGGAACACCACCGGCGACGGGAAGACCCGGCGCCCCGCAGCCGTTGAACCTTCGGGTCGGACGCGTTGCCGCCCGAACGACGCATACCACTCAGGCGCTCGTTCCCGCCCGAACGACGAAGACGCCGCCGCCGGCGGCCTCGGGTACCGTGCACCAGCGGGGATTCCCGACTCCGAACACCGATTCCCGACGGGGGCTGCTTTCCGTGACCGACGGTCCGCTCATCGTCCAGTCCGACAAGACGCTGCTGCTGGAGGTCGACCACGAGCTGGCCGGCGCCTGCCGCAAGGAGATCGCGCCGTTCGCCGAGCTCGAACGGGCGCCCGAGCACGTCCACACCTACCGGGTGACGCCGCTCGCGCTCTGGAACGCCCGCGCCGCCGGGCACGACGCCGAACAGGTCGTCGACACGCTGCTCAGGTACTCCCGCTACCCCGTCCCGCACGCGCTGCTCGTCGACGTCGCCGACACGATGGCGCGGTACGGGCGGCTGCGGCTGGAGAAGGACCCCGTGCACGGGCTGGTCCTGGCGTCGTCCGATCGGTCCGTGCTGGAGGAGGTCCTGCGCGCCAAGAAGATCAAGGGGATGATCGGCGAGCGGGTCGGGGACGACGTCGTCGCCGTCCACCCGAGCGAGCGCGGCGCACTCAAGCAGGCCCTGCTGAAGCTCGGCTGGCCCGCCGAGGACCTCGCCGGCTACGTGGACGGCGAGGCCCACGCGATCTCCCTCGTCGAGGACGGCTGGCAGCTGCGCTCCTACCAGCAGGACGCCGCCGAGGCGTTCTGGCACGGCGGCTCAGGCGTCGTCGTCCTCCCCTGCGGCGCCGGCAAGACCATCGTCGGCGCCGCCGCCATGGCCCGCGCCGAGGCGACCACGCTGATCCTCGTCACCAACACCGTGTCCGCGCACCAGTGGAAGCAGGAGCTCCTCCGCCGCACGTCCCTCACCGAGGACGAGATCGGCGAGTACACCGGCGCGAAGAAGGAGGTCCGTCCCGTCACGATCGCGACCTACCAGATCATGACGACGCGCCGGAAGGGCGTCTACACGCACCTCGAACTGTTCGACGCCCGCGACTGGGGCCTCGTCGTGTACGACGAGGTGCACCTGCTGCCCGCGCCCATCTTCCGCATGACCGCCGACCTGCAGGCCCGCCGACGCCTCGGCCTCACCGCCACCCTCGTCCGGGAGGACGGCCGCGAGGGCGACGTGTTCTCCCTCATCGGCCCGAAACGCTACGACGCTCCCTGGAAGGACATGGAGGCGCAGGGCTGGATCGCGCCCGCCGACTGCGTCGAGGTCCGCGTCACCCTCACCGACGCGGAACGCCTCGCCTACGCCACCGCCGAACCCGACGAGCGCTACCGCTTCTGCGCCACCACCGACACCAAGACCAAGCTCATCCAGGCGCTCGTCGACCGGCACAAGGGCGAGCAGACCCTCGTCATCGGCCAGTACATCGACCAGCTCGACGAGCTCGGCGCGCTACTGGACGCACCCGTCATCAAGGGCGAGACCCGCGTCCGCGAACGGGAACGCCTTTTCGACGCCTTCCGCTCTGGCGAAATCAGCGTGCTGGTGGTGTCGAAGGTCGCGAACTTCTCCATCGACCTGCCGGAGGCGTCCGTCGCCGTCCAGGTGTCGGGCGCCTACGGGTCCCGGCAGGAAGAGGCCCAGCGGCTCGGACGCCTTCTGCGTCCGAAGGCGTCCGGCCATGGCGCCCGCTTCTACGCCGTCGTCGCCCGCGACACCCTCGACCAGGACTACGCCGCCCACCGCCAGCGTTTCCTCGCCGAACAGGGCTACGCGTACCGCATCGTGGACGCCGACACCGTCCTCGCAGGCGACGAAATCTAAACCGCCCGCTCCACGCAGATCTCGCCGGGGTGGCCCACTCGGCGTCCAAGGGCGACGACGGCGATGAGCGCCCCGACGAGAGTCACAGCAGCGGCCATGTAGTACGCCGTCCCGAGCCCTTCGGTGAGTTCCCGCTGCAGGACGGCGCCGTCCAGGCTCCCGGTCCCGCCGTTGGCGACGAGCACCATCAGCGCAGTGCCGACCGCCAGCCCCGTCTGCTCCCACGCCGTTGCCCACCGCGATCCACATCGACGTCCAGACGATGCCCATCCCGAACCCGGTGACCATGATGCCGGGCAGCACGACGACGAACGCGGAATCGGGCGACACCGCGACCGCGAGCAGCACCATCCCCACCGCACCGATCACAAGCCCGGCAGACAGCGCGGCACGCATTCCCACACCGGTCACCAGCCGCTCCGCGACTTTCGTCCCGACGATGTTGAGCAACGTCAGCGGCAGGTACACCAGGCCCGTCCGCAACGGGTCATAACCGAGGACGTCCTGGAGGTAGACGGTCAGCAGGTAGTACTGGGCGCCCAGTCCCGCGCCGAACACCGCGGTGATCGCCATCGCCGTGAGCAGGCTGCGGTTGGCGACCATGCGCGGCGGCAGGACCTTGCGCCAGCACAAAGACCAACACACTCCGGCAGTCGCTCAACGCCCCAGGCAGATCAAACCGCCGCTCCCGCGTAACGCCCCAAGCACCATCGGACGGCAACAGCGGAAAAGCCGCTGGCAAGGCCGCCTCCCATTCCGGCCCATACGGCAAGCGCACGATTTCGCTCAGGCCCCTCTGCGAAATTGGTGCTGATCAGCGCGAGCGTCGCCGGGAACAGCAACGCCGCCCCCAGCCTCTGCACGGCCCGTACCGCAATCACAAGCCCCGGATGACCGGCAAGCCCGCCGATGAGCGACGAGACGGCGTATCCGAGCGGAACCCGGTGGTCACCGCGACTATCCCGAGACCGCGGTCGACCGTGTCATTCGGATTCAGGATTTGTTCGCGGCCGGGCTGCACAGCGCGAAGATCGCCGAGTTGCTGCCGTGTATGCGGGACGCGGACGGCTGGCCATCAGAAATCGCCGCACCGCGACAGGTCAGCGACCTGACCGCAGAACGCGACCGCATCAACCGCATGATCATTTACCTGGTCCGGTTCCGGGACGTGCTGAACGAAGCCATCGAAACAGCCGCCGAAAAATGAGGAAGGCCCCGCCAATAATGGCGGGGCCTTCCCCTTCTACGATGTGTCCGGCGGTGTCCTACTCTCCCACACAGTCTCCCGTGCAGTACCATCGGCGCTGAAGGGCTTAACTTCCGGGTTCGGGATGGGACCGGGTGTTTCCCCTTCGCCAAAACCA
>NZ_SMKT01000177.1 GCF_004348735.1 Actinomadura sp. KC06 | reverse complement strand
GGGGTGGTCGCTGCCCTTGATCTGGTCGACGGCGTGGGCGAGGACGCGGCCGAGGACCGTCATGCCGTCGCGGACGCCGCCGGTCGAGCCCGGCAGGTTGACGATGAGCGTGCCGCCCGCGACGCCGGCGAGGCCGCGGGACAGGATCGCGGCGGGCACCAGCTCGCGTCCCTCCAGCCGGACGGCCTCCGCGATGCCCGGTATCTCCCACTCGATCACCCGGCGGGTCATCTCGGGGGTCTGGTCGGTCGGGGTGAGGCCGGTGCCGCCGGACGTCACGACAACGTCGTAGCCGGTCGCGACCGCGTCCCGCAGGACGTCCGCGACCGGTTCCCCGTCCGGGACGACGACCGGGCCGTCCACCTGGCAGCCGAGGTCCTCCAGCATTGCGACGAGCACCGGGCCCGACTTGTCCGCGTAGACGCCCGCCGCGGCCCGGTTGGACACGGTGACCGCCATCGCCCTGATCATCGCCGTCCCGTCCTGACCGAGGGCCGTCCTGTTCATCGCCGTCCCGTCCTGGCCGAGGCCGTCCTGGTCATCGCCGCCACATCCCGGTCTTGCCGCCGGTCTTCTCCTCGACGCGGACGTCGGTGATCACCGCGGCGGGATCCACGGCCTTGACCATGTCGACCAGGGCGAGCGCCGCCACGCTGACGGACGTCAGCGCCTCCATCTCCACGCCCGTCCGGTCGGCGGTGCGGGTGACGGCGGTGATCGCGACGCCGTCGTCCCGGATCTCCAATTCGACGGTCACGCCGTGCAGCGCGATCGGATGGCACAGCGGGACGAGGTCGGGGACGCGTTTCGCGCCCATGATCCCAGCGATTCGGGCGACGGAGAGGGCATCGCCCTTGGGAATGTCACCGGCGCGCAGTAGCGCGACGCACTCGGCTGACAGGCGGACGAACCCCGTCGCCGTCGCCGTCCGGGACGACACGTCCTTGGACGACACGTCGACCATGCGGGCTGCGCCCGTCTCGTCCAGATGGGTGAATTCGGAGCCCATGGCACTCAAGACGGCAACCTCATGACTTCGACCTGGGAACCGGCAGGAAGGGTTTCGACGTCCTCCGGCAGTTCGATGAGCGCGTTCGCCGACGCGAGGGAGCCGAGCTGGTGCGAGCCTTGCGTTTCGGCCGCCGTGACGGTGTAAGACCCTCGGCTGAACGACAACAGCCCGCGCAGATAGTGGCGGAGCCCAGGTGGCGACTTCACGTCATCGGTGAGGACGGCGCTCACCGTCGGCAGAGGGTCGGCCGCCAATCCTTGCATCGCGCGCAATGCGGGACGCACGAAAACCTGAAACGACACGTACGCGCTTACCGGGTTCCCAGGAAGGGTGAAGACGGGCACACCTTCGAGAAGGCCGAACCCTTGAGGCTTGCCCGGACGCATCCGCACCTTGTGAAAACCCACCGTCCCTGTGCCGGCCAGTACTTCCTTGACCACATCCCTAGTGCCCATGGAAACGCCGCCAGTGGTGACTATGGCGTCGGCCCGGACGAGCTGGTCTTGGAACATCTCCAGCACCTTGGCGGGCTCGTCCTCGACGGTCGCCTGCCGGTAGCCCACGCCACCCGCCTCGACCACGGCGGCGGTCAGCATGTAGCTGTTGGACTCCCAGATCTGGCCAGGGGCCAGCGGCTCGCCGGGTTCGCGCAGTTCGTCCCCGGTGGAGACGACGACGACACGCGGCCGCGGCCGAACGGTCACCCTGGACCGTCCCACCGCGGCGATCATGCCGAGCTGCGGGGCACCGAGCCGGGTGCCCGCGTCCACCACGACCTGGCCCGCGGGGACGTCCTCGCCCGCGCGGCGGATGTAGTTGCCGGACGGCGCGGCCCGCGAGATCCGGACGGTGGCGTTGCCGCCGTCCGTCCACTCGACCGGGATGACCGCGTCCGCACCGGCCGGCAGCGGCGCGCCCGTCATGATCCGGGCGGTCATGCCGGGCCGAATTGCCGACACGCCGGTGTCGCCCGCGACGATGTCCCCGACGACGGGCAGCGCGACCGGGTCGGCGTCGGTGGCCGCCGCGATGTCGGCCGCGACGACGGCGTAACCGTCCATCGCGGAGTTGTCGAACGGCGGCAGCGGAACGGGCGCGGACACGGCCTCCGCCAGCACCGTGCCGTGCGCCTCCAGCAGCGCCAGGTCGAGTGGCGACAGCACCGCGACGCTGCCGAGGATTTCCGCCAGATGCTCGTCGACCGTTCTCATGCCCACCGCCCCAGTGTGACCACCGGTCACGCGCCGCCGGCAGCGTCCGCGGCGTCCTGCCGGCGGACGAATTCGCGCAGCCACGGCATGAACTCCGGCGCCAGATCAGGACGTTCCGAAGCGAACTGGACGACCGTGCAGAGGTATTCGAGCTTGTTCCCGGTGTCGTAGCGGCGGCCGCGGAACTTGATCCCGTAGACGCCGCCACCCTGGTCGGCGGGCATGTCGGCGAGCGTGCGCAGCGCGTCGGTGAGCTGGATCTCGCCGCCGCGCCCCGGCGGGGTCTTCTCCAGGACGTCGAACACCGCGGGGTCGCAGATGTACCGGCCGATGATGATCCAGTTGCTGGGCGCCTCCTCCGCCGAGGGCTTCTCGACGAGGTCGGAGATGCGGACGACGTCGTCCTCGTCCGTCGCCTCGATGGCCGCGCAGCCGTAGGCGGAGACCTGGTCGGGCTCGACCTCCATCAGCGCGATCACGCTGCCGCCGTACTGCTGCCGCACCTCGATCATGCGCCGCAGCAGGTTGTCGCGGGCGTCGATCATGTCGTCGCCGAGCAGCACCGCGAACGGCTCGTTCCCGACGTGCTGGCGGGCGCAGTGCACCGCGTGCCCGAGCCCGCGCGGCTCGCCCTGCCGGACGTAGTGCATGATGGCCAGGTCGCTCGACTCGTGGACGGCGCCGAGCCGTTCGTCGTCGCCCTTGGCCCGCAGCGCCTCCTCCAGCTCGTACGCCCGGTCGAAGTGGTCCTCGATGGATCGTTTGCTGCGGCCGGTGACCATCAGGACGTCGCTGAGGCCGGCGTCGACCGCCTCCTCGACGACGTACTGGATCGCCGGTTTGTCGACGATGGGCAGCATTTCCTTGGGAGTCGCCTTGGTGGCGGGCAAGAATCGGGTACCGAGGCCGGCCGCCGGGACGACCGCCTTGAGCACAGGTGCAGAGTCGGCCATGTAGAGACCCTAGCCATCCGTGAGGACAGCAGCGTGCACGACATCGCTTCGAAGACCGGCCTCCGGGCCGAACTGCTCGGCAGACGTGCGGCGATGCCGCCCGATGCCCGCGCCGCGGCCGCACGGTCGATCCGGGACGAGCTGCTGCCCGTCCCGGAGATCGAGATGGCGGGGACGATCGCGGCCTACGTCTCGATCGGCGCGGAACCGGACACGCGGAGCCTGCTGTTCGCCCTGTGGAAGCGCGGCACGTACGTGCTGCTCCCCCGGCTGCTGCCGGACGGCGACCTGGACTGGGCGTCCTACGAGGGGCCCGACTCGCTCGTCCCCGGGCCGCGCGGGATCCCGGAACCGTCCGAGCCGCCGCGCGGGCCCGGCGCGGTGGCCAGCGCGGACGTCGTCCTCGCCCCGGCCGTGGCCGTCGACCGGACGGGCATGCGCCTCGGACGCGGCGGCGGCTCCTACGACCGGGCGCTCGCGCGTGTCGGACCGGCGATCCTGACCGTAGCGCTCCTGTACGACGGGGAGCTGGTGCCGAATCTGCCGTCGGAACCGCATGACCAGCGCGTCCGCGCGGCCGTCACACCGTCCGAGGGCCTGGTACGCCTCGGCTGACCGGCCCTTGATCGCGGCCTCTAGGGTTGCAGGACGGACGATCACGGCTTGGGTCACCGATGCGCGGCGGTCACCGGCGTCGCGTTTCGCGGACGAAGGGGGCGTGATCCGACATCGCCGGCCAAACGGGAGGTTCGCAATGACGGCGCCGTGGCGGATTCTGTCCCTGCCCCCGATCGGGGAGGACGTCGTCCGGGGGCTGTTCGCGCCTCTGGGCGACGCCGTCGAGATGACGTTTCCCCAGACCAGAGATCGCGCCGGCCTGCTCGCCGCCGTCGCCGACGCCGACATCGTGATCGGCGATTTCACGGGGCGGCTCGCGCTGGACGCCGAGGCCGTGGCGGCCGCACAGCGTCTGGCGTTCGTCCAGATGCCCGCGGTGGGGACGGACAGCATCGATGTCGCCGGGCTGACCGCTGCGGAGGTGCCCCTGGCCAACGCAGCGGGATTCAACGCGCGCAGCGTCTCCGAGTGGGCGGTGGGCGCGGCGCTGTCGCTCTGCCGCAACCTCGCCTGGGGCGACCGGTCCGTACGTGCGGGCAGGTGGCCGCAGATGGAAATGGCCGCGCGACGTCCGCGAGAGATCCACACGCAGCGAATCGGCATCGTCGGCTTCGGTGCGATAGGCGCGGAGACGGCACGGCTGTTCGCGGCACTCGGCTGCAAGGTGTCGTACTGGACGAGACGGAAGCGTCCAGAAGCGGCGGCCACGTACCGCGAACTGGACGACCTGGTGGCGACGTCCGACATCCTCGTCCTCGCCCTGCCTCTGACGGACGAAACCAGGGGCCTGATCGGTTCCGAACGTCTCGCCTTACTGCCGGACAACGCGTTGCTAGTGAACGTGGCGCGCGGGGGCATCGCACCGGACGACGCCGTACTCGACGCTCTGAAATCGGGACGCCTAGCTGGTGCCGCCCTAGACGTATACGACGAGGAGCCGTTGGCACCAGACCATCCGCTGCGTTCCCACGAGGATGTTCTGCTCTCCCCGCATGCGGCGGGGACGTCCGTCCAGTCCCAGATGAACCTTGTGACGCTGGTGCGCGACAACGTGACCGCGGCCGTCCAGGGCCGCGACGTGCGGAACGTCGTCAACGGGGTAAATCCGCAGGTCAGACGGCGATAGTCAGCGTTTCCGACATGCCGTCTCTCAACCGCAAATGTGCGATCCGCCGGTGAATCTGTAGGATTCCTAAACGATCAAGTTTGACGACCCCGAAGGGTGGGATGTGCATCTCGACATCTGGCTACTCCTCGGGGCCACGCTCGTACTCTGCGCCATCGTCGCGGTCAGGCTGTCGCACAAGGCGGGCCTGCCGACCCTCCTGGCGTACATGGGCCTCGGCCTGCTCATCGGCGAGTCCGGTCCCGCGCACATCCAGTTCGACGACGTCGAGCTCGCCGAAACGCTCGGCCTCGCGGCCCTCGTCCTGATCCTCGCAGAGGGCGGCGTCACCACCAGCTGGCGGCACGTCCGGCCCTCGGTGCCCGCCGCGCTCGTCGTCTCCACCATCGGCACGCTGATCAGCATCGTCGTGGTCGGGCTCGCCGCCATGTGGCTGGTCGGCCTGGACTGGCGGCCCGCCTTCCTTCTCGCCGCCGTGCTCGCCCCCACCGACGCCGCCGCCGTGTTCTCGGTGCTGCGGCGGCTGCCGCTGCCGTCCCGGCTGAGCGGTCTCCTGGAGGCCGAGTCCGGCTTCAACGACGCACCCGTCGTGATCATCGTGGTGACGCTCAGCGCGCACACCAGCGCGCCCAACCTCACCGAACTGCTCGGCGTGATGCTGTACGAGCTGATCGCGGGCGGCATCATCGGCTTCGCCATCGGCTGGCTGGGCGCGCAGGGGCTGCGCCGCATCGCGCTGCCCGCGTCCGGCCTCTACCCCATCGCGGTGCTGTCGCTGTCGGTCGGCGCCTATGGGGCCGCGTCGCTACTCCATTCCAGTGGGTTCCTTGCCGTGTACGTCAGCGCCCTGGTTTTGGGCAACGCACGGCTACCGCACCGTCCAGCCACCCGTGGTTTTGCCGAAGGTGTCGGTTGGCTCGCCCAGATCGGCCTATTCGTGATGCTGGGTCTGCTGGCCTCTCCCAGTGAGCTGCCTGCCCAGATCGTGCCTGCGCTCGTGGTCGGGTTCGTCCTGCTGCTGATCGCGCGTCCCGTGTCGATCGTGCTGTCGACGATCGGATTCAAGCTGTCGTGGGGCGAGAAGATGTTCGCGTCCTGGGCGGGACTGCGCGGCGCCGTCCCGATCGTCCTCGCGACCATCCCGATGGTGGAGCACGTCGAGAGCGCCGACCGCCTGTTCGCGATCGTCTTCAACATCGTCGTGGTGTTCACCCTCCTGCAAGGCCCCACGCTGCCGCTGGCGGCGCGCCTGTGCCGGCTGAAGAGCGACGAGCAGACACGGGAACTGGACGTGGAAGCCGCGCCCCTGGAGGAACTGCACGCCGACCTGCTGGAGGTGCGGATACCGCTCGACTCCATGCTGAACGGCGTGGAGATATTCGAGCTCCGGCTGCCGCATGGCGCGTCCGTCACCCTCGTTGTGCGGAACGGGTCCAGCTTCGTCCCGGAGCCCACCACGCCTTTGCAAGCGGGCGACACCCTCCTGGTCGTGACGACCGCCGCCGTACGCGACGCCACCGAGCGCCGCCTGCGCGCAGTAAGCCGGAAGGGACGGCTGGCAGGCTGGTTCGGCGAGACAGGCGCGTGACGGTGCGTTTCCGTGACCAGGCCCTTTCCCTTGCCTGTCAGCTGATGACGGCTCAGGGAACAGACCGGGGGCGAATCCTGTTCCAAGCATCGGTACCATTAGCAGTCGTCTAAAGTGAGTGCCAGTCCGGGTCTGCCGGATTGAGTCAGCGAGGAGGAACCGTGCCGACGTATCAGTACGTTTGCACCGAGTGCGGCGAGCCTCTTGAGATCGTGCAGAAGTTCAGCGACGACGCGCTGACCGAGTGCCCCGCATGCAACGGCAAGCTTCGCAAGGTCTTCTCGGCTGCGGGGATCATCTTCAAGGGATCCGGCTTCTACCGCACCGACAGCCGCGGCTCTGGAAAGCCCGCCACCGCAGGCGCCACGTCCAACGGCTCCTCTGGCGGCTCGTCCTCCAGCGGCGACTCGCCCAAGCCGGACACGTCGTCTTCCTCGTCTTCCTCTTCGTCTGGAGGCGACTCATCGTCCTCCAGCAAGCCGTCGTCTTCGTCCTCCGAAAAGGTCGCCTGACCTTCACGGCCCGGACCCAACCCCGCGTCTCCAACCCGGGGGCCCACCGGCCACCCCCGGCCACACGGCCCCCGGTTTCGCGTGCCCACCCAAACCAGCACAGACGACATAAGTGCCTGGCGTCCACCCACGCCTCCACCGCCCCGCGCCCCACGTAAGCGCTGGCGTCCAACCTTGGGAGCGACGCTCCGCGCACGTCAGGCCCATGCCACCCCACGCCCAGATGGGCGCTGGCGGCCGCCCGCGTAAGGTCTTGCCGCTCCCACGCCAGTGCACGTCCACGTAGCGCTGGCGGCCGCGCACGGTGGCGCTGCTCCGCGCTCTCGTCGGCGCCTGGTGCCCGCTCACGTCGGCACCTGGCGCTCGCTTAGAGATCAGCGCGGTGCGTGTGCACATCAGTGGCCGGGCGCGGCTTGTCTGTGGCGGGGGTTCTCCCAGGTCAGCGGATGCCCTTGCCGGTTAGGCGGAGGTGGGTCTCCTATTCAAGGCCTGCGCCGTCCCTCCGCTTCTACATCTCAAGGGGTAGCCGCAGGCTGGCTCATGCCTCGGCCGGGGTAGCCCAGGTCCCGCCAAATGCCGGACGCGCTTGCGGTGCTTTCTCGCGACGATTGAGTGCGTGGGAGGCGACCGGCATGCATGCACCTCTCCCAGTTGACAAGACTCTCGAATACAGAGAGACTCTAGATCAGAGAAACTTGCCCAAGCGTTGCGAGATTTCGCGATAGTACTTGACATGTCTCGACGTTCGAGACATTCTAGCGAACGCGACATATCTCGATCGCAGAATGCACAGGAGAGGTACATGAGCGAACACAGCCCGGCTCCCCCCAGGTCACGCACCCAGCGCCTGGCCGGACTCATCGCCGGCCGGCGCACCAAGTGGGCCGTGCTGGCTCTGTGGGTCGTCCTGCTGCTCGCCCTCGGCCCGCTGGCCGGCAGGCTCGGCGACGTCGAGAAGAACGAGGCGGCGTCCTGGCTCCCCGGCGGAGCCGAATCCACGCAGGTCGTCGAGCTTGAGGAACAGTTCCGCAAGGACGAGACGATGCCCGCGGTCATCGTCTACGAGCGTTCCGGGGGAATCACCGCACAGGACCGCGCGAAGGCCGCCGCGGACGTCTCCGTCTTCCAGAAACTGCCCGGCGCGCAGAAGGTGCAGGGCCCGTTCCCGTCCAAGGACGGCAAAGCCCTGCAGACGTTCGTGCCCCTCACCGACGAGGACCTCACCAAAGCGGTAGACGAGGCACGTGACGTATCCAAGCGCGGACCGCCCGGACTGACCGCGCACGTCACCGGACCCGCCGGCATGGGAGCCGACCAGTTCGAGGTCTTCGAGACCATCGACGGCTTCCTGCTCATGGCCGCGGGCAGCGTCGTCATCGTCCTGCTGCTCATCATCTACCGCAGCCCGATCCTCTGGTTCGTCCCTGTGCTGAGCGCCCTTTTCGCCCTAGGGCTGGCCCAGTCGCTGGTGTATCTGCTCGCCAAGTACGGGGACCTCACCGTCAACGGCCAGAGCTCTGGAATCCTGACCGTCCTCGTCTTCGGTGTAGCAACCGACTACGCACTACTGCTCGTCGCGCGATATCGGGAGGAACTGCATAGGCACGAGGACCGGCACGAAGCGATGGCGTACGCGCTGCATCGCGCCGCGCCCGCGCTCATAGCGTCCGCCGCCACCGTGGCGGTCGGGCTGCTGTGCCTCCTGCTCGCCGAGATGAACTCCACCGCGGGCATGGGCCCCGTTGCCGCGGCGGGCATCCTCACCGCGCTCGGTGCCATGACCACTCTCCTGCCCGCCCTCCTCGTCATCTTCGGCCGCTGGCTGTTCTGGCCGCTGATCCCCCGGTACGACGCCAAATACCTGCAGCCGGAGGCGTACGAGGCCGAACACGGCGTCTGGAGCCGCATCGCCGGTCTGGTGGGTCGGCGCCCGCGCGCGCTCTGGGCCGCCACCATGCTCGGGCTGATCGTCCTCACCCTCGGCCTGGGTTCGCTCAAGGCCGACGGACTCTCCGACGCGGGGCAGTTCACTGGACGTCCCGACTCCATCCAGGGCTCCGAGGTCGTCGCCCGGCACTTCGCCGCCGGATCAGGGTCGCCGGCCATCGTGATCGGCAAGGCGTCGGCGTCCGACCGGATCGCCGAGACCGTCCGCGGGACGCCGGGCGTCGCCGAACTCGGCCCGGCCGCTACGGCGAACGGCCTGGTCAAGTACGAGGCGACGCTGAAGGACCCGGCCGACAGCGAGGCGGCGCGCTCGACCATCGACCGGCTGCGGACGGCGGCGCACGCCGTCCCGTCCGCGGACGCCAAGGTCGGCGGGACCACCGCGACGTATCTCGACATCAAACGGGCCTCCACCCGCGACAACCAGGTGATCATCCCGATCGTGCTGGGCGTGGTGTTCCTGATCCTCATCGCGTTGCTGCGAGCGGTCGTCGCGCCGCTGCTGATGATGGGCACCGTGGTGTTGTCGTTCCTCGCCTCGCTCGGCGCCTGCGCGCTGATCTTCGACCACATCTTCGGCTTCGAGGGCACCGACGCCGGATTCCCGCTCCTGGCGTTCATCTTCCTGGTGGCGCTGGGGGTCGACTACAACATCTTCCTGATGCACCGCGTCCGGGAGGAATCGCAGACCCTCGGGACCCGCCGCGGCATCCAGCGCGGCCTCACCGTCACCGGCGGCGTGATCACCTCGGCCGGGCTGGTCCTGGCGGCGACGTTCGCGTCCATGGTCACGCTGCCGCTGGTGTTCATGGTCGAGATGGGCTTCGCGGTGGCGTTCGGCGTCCTCCTCGACACCCTGATCGTCCGGTCCCTGCTGCTCCCGGCGCTGTCGTACGACATCGGGCGGCGGATCTGGACGCCGGGCCGGCTGGCCAAGGAGGAACCGGCGTCCGTCGACCGCCCCAAGGTCCTCGACCCGGTCGGCTAGCCCGCGCGGACGGCCGGCGGCGGACCTGCTGACGTGCGCAGACCCCCGGCTTCGGCCGGGACGGGGAAGGGAAGGGGCCCGGCTCAGGCCGGGCCCCTTCTCCGTGGTTATCCACAATTGACGGACGGTCTCCCGGGGCCGCGGCGGGGTGGCTAATGTCGGCGCCATGTCCACTCAGCCTTCCAGTTCCCAGCCCGCCGCCGAGATCGGGGTCATCGGCGGCTCCGGGTTCTACTCGTTCCTCGACGACGTCGAGGAGATGCGGGTCGAGACCCCGTACGGCCCTCCCAGCGACACCGTCGCCGTCGGCGAGCTGGCGGGACGCCGCGTCGCGTTCGTCCCGCGGCACGGCCGCGACCACCGGTTCCCGCCGCACAAGATCCCCTACCGGGCCAACCTGTGGGCGCTGCGCTCCCTCGGCGTCCGCCAGGTGCTGGCCCCGAGCGCGGTCGGCTCGCTCACCCCCGACTACGGCCCCGGCACGCTCGCCGTGCCCGACCAGCTAGCCGACCGCACGTCCGGACGGGAGCAGACCTACTACGACGACGGCGCCGCGGTCCACGTCTCGTTCTCCGACCCGTATTGCCCGGTCGGCCGCCGCATCGCCGTGACGTCGGCCCGCACCGCCGGCTGGGATCCCGTCGACCGCGGCACGCTCGTCGTCATCGAGGGGCCGCGCTTCTCGACCCGGGCCGAGTCCCAGTGGTTCGCCTCTCAGGGCTGGACGCTGATCGGGATGACCGGCCACCCCGAGGCCGTCCTGGCCCGCGAGCTGGCGCTCTGCTACACCCCGCTGTGCCTGGTCACCGACCTCGACGCGGGCATCGAGGAGGGCGAGGGCGTCACGATGGAGGAGGTGCTCCGCGTCTTCGGCGAGAACATCGGCCGCCTCCGCACCGTCGTCGCCGACATCGTCAAGGCGCTGCCGTCCGGCCGCTCGTGCCCGTGCCCGAACGTCCTGGACGGCATCAAGCTGCCCCTGGAGCTCCCGTGAACGTCCGTTTAAGCCGCCTGCGACGGCCGCTGGCGGCGCTGTTCGCGGCGGCCGCCGCCGGGCTCGCCCTCCTGGCCCTGCGGCCTGCGCCGCCGCCGTCCGTCCGCGTCCTCGCCGCCGCCCGCGACCTCCCTGCCGGAAGGACTCTCACCCCGTCCGACCTGCGCCCTGTGAACCTCCCGCCGGGCTCCGTCCCCTCGGGCGCCCTCCGCTCGCGCGCCGCCGGCCGCGTCCTCGCCGGACCCATGCGCCGAGGCGAACCCCTCACCGACGCCCGCGTCGTCGGCGCCGCCCTCCTCCGCGGCTACGGCTCCGGCACGGTCGCCACCCCCGTCCGCATGGCCGACGCGGACGCGACCCGCCTCCTCCACCCCGGCGACCACATCGACGTCCTGACCACCCAGGCCCCTTCCGACCCGCTCGAAGCGACACAACAGCAGGGCCCGGCACGAATAGTGGTCTCCTCGGTCCCCGTAGTAGCCGTCCCACCCCCAGACGAGGACGGCCCCCAGGAGGAAGGAGCACTGATCGTCCTAGCCACAGACCGAGCCCAAGCCGCCGCCCTGGCCGGCGCCGGCGCCCCCCTCTCCCTAACAATCACCACCCTCTAACCAACACCACGCCACACCCGATGGGACGGCGCGCAGGGGTCCACTGCTCGCCCCAGCCATCAACGGAGCCCAGACCGCTGCTGCGCTAGTGGGGTGCCAGCGGTCCATGGCATAACGATCATCGGCCTCTGACCATCGCGGGGCCGCGTCCGTAAGTTCGCACGTCAGAGATCGTTTCTGTCCTGACTTGGCGAACCCCGGACGGTTTCATTACGATCCGTAGCCGTTCCTGCGCAGATCCGCATGCGCACCCCGACATCCCTGGAGCTCGACATGAGTGGATTCAAGACGTTCCTGTTCCGCGGGAACCTCATCGACCTCGCGGTCGCGTTCGTCATCGGAGCCGCCTTCGCCGGCCTCGTCAAGGACTTCGCGAACTCCTTCATCACTCCGCTGATCGCGCTGATCGGCGGCAAGCCCGACTACACCCGGCTGTCCGTCACGATCGACGGCACCGCGTTCCCGTACGGGATCTTCGTGACGTCCGCGATCGCCTTCGCCATCACGGCCGCGATCGTGTACTTCGTGGTGGTGCTCCCGACGACCAAGCTGATCGAGCGGATGGACCGGGGCAAGGAGGCCACCGAGCGCGAATGCCCGCAGTGCCTCGGCGAGATCCCGATCAAGGCCAGCCGCTGCCGCCACTGCACCGTCGAGGTCGTCCCCGCCACCGAAGCCCCGCTTTAAGCCGGGCCCCCGAGCAGGCGCGCGCAGGGTGACACCTCGCGGGGAGCCGTCCGACGACCGCAGCACGCGATACGGGCCGAGACGGCGAACGACCTCAGCGTCATTCGTCGTTCTCGGTGCCGTACTCCCAGTGCCACGGCTCGAACGGGCTGCTGTACGCCCACGCCGGATGGATCCAGCCGTACTTCCCGGCCTTGGCCTCCAACCAGTTGAACTGGACGGACCCAGAGTTCTGCACACCACCGCACAGATCGACGGCCTGACCCTTGCCGTGGTTGCTCGTCCCGGGAACGGCGGCGAAACCCGGCCTCTGCGCGTAGATCCGATGCTGCTCCGACAGGTTCCGGTACGCGTCCGTGACGCACATGTCGCGCCCGAACCGGCGCTTGTACGCCGCGTTCAGCTTGTAGAACGCCTGCGCCGCGTCCGCGCGCAGCTTGTGCCCCTTCTGCGGCAGGACGCACAGGTACTTCGACGGGATCAGCCCGTTCGGGAACTGCTTCGCATCGCTCGAAAGGCCCTTGTCGCAGCCGAGCTGCAACCGCTTGAGGCGGCTCACCGCGAGCTTGTCGAGCATCGCGTTGAGCTGCTCGGTCAGCTGCGCCGACTTGCTCTTCAGCCCGTCGACCTCCTGCTGCAGGCGGGTCTGCTCGACCGCGTTGCGCGACTGCAGGTCCTGAGCGGTCGTGGCGAGCCGCTTCCGCCGCTCCTGCAGATCGTCGGCACGATCCACAAGCGCCTTCTGCGTCTGGGCGAGCAGCGTCACGTCCGCCGTCGACCGCAGCGCCTGGCCCGGATCACCGCCACCGAAGATCGACATCGACCCGGCGGCTCCGCGCTGCTGGTACGACGTGTTCGCCAGCCTCGCCAGCGGTTCCCGGATCTCGTTCAGCTCGGCCTCGGCCGCCGCCAGATCCTTCAGCGTGTCCCGCAGCTTGACCTGTGAAGCGGCCAGGTCCTTCTTCCGGTCCTCCATCCGCTTCGTGGCCTTCTCGAGTTCGGCCCGGGCCTTCGACGCTTCACGGCGCAGCGACTCCAGAGGATCGACCCGACCCTCGGCCGCCGTGGCGGCGCCATGCGGTGAGATCATCGTCATCACCAGGAAGACCGCGGTCAGCGCCGCCGACCGGGGGTTCGGCACGGTGGTTTTCCTCCTGATGCCCAAATGCGGAACAGCGGCAGAACGCTACTACAGGTTCTACGATGACCTGTGCGTAATCGGTTCAGCGACCACGGTGAGCATGCTGCGGTTCGCACCACCGGTGCATCCACCAGACGTCCTCCCAGCCCGGCGGGCACGGCCGCCGCGTCCTGAAGGACGGCGACGGCTTGGGAGTCCTGCTCTTCCGCGGCACCGCCTCCTGCACGGGCGCCCGCTTGGGAGCCTTCGTCCCCGCCTGCGGCTCCGCGTCAGGCGGCACGTACTCCCCGTACGTCGGCTCCCGCTCGGGCGTCACAGCCGGGGTAGCGCTCCGCGCCGACCCCACCGTCCCCGGCCGCTCCCGCACCGGCTCGTCCCGCAACCCGAACGCGACCAACGAGGCCAGCACGACGGGCACCACAAAGGCACCGGCGACAACGCCGATCCGCACACCCCGGGACGACCGCGCTTCCACCTCGTCCTCGGCAGCCCATTCCTTCGGCTGACCGCGATGCCGACCCGTCACGGCACCGAAGCGTACCCACACGGCCCCCACCCGGCCTAGAGGCCAGAGCCCCCATAAGCCAGAGCCCCCATAAGAAGGAGCGCTCAACACTCCCCGTCCCCTACCCTGGAGAGGCCGTCCGCTACGCTCTTGCCGCGAGCGACGACACGCCTCCGTAGCTCAGGGGATAGAGCACCGCTCTCCTAAAGCGGGTGTCGCAGGTTCGAATCCTGCCGGAGGCGCCCTTCTCACTACATGAAGTTTCCCTGACCAGCGCGGACGTCGGTCGGGGCTTGCGGCGGGATGTTCCTCTTGGTTGCGGCCCTAGGCGGTGGGCTACGCTTGTTCGTTCTTAATGCGGTCCCACGGGGGGACCCGTCTCGGGGAGCAGGCGGGTCAGGAGGCGGGGCGGTGCCCGGCGTCCCAGTACATCCGTTCGGTGTCACCGCCCCTGATGGTGAGCGGGGCACCAGTTCTCTGAGGCCAGGTCCTTGACGCTGAGGGGGAGGATTTCGGCGGCGAGGGAGATGGTCTCGTGGAGCATCCGGTAGACGGCCTCGCGCAGCGGGATGTCGCGCCGTGACGGCGACCGCACTAGCCGGAGTTCTGGAGGCGACCTTTGTGTGGTCGACGTTCTCGCTGCGCCGTCAGTGGCGGCCTGAACAGAGGGGCGCTTTTTCCAGTGGCCGCGTTAAGCGGGGCGCAGGTTTTCGGTGCAGGTGGCTGCCTCGGTTGCCAAGCCCCTCTGACAGTGTTCAGTTTCAGGCATGTTGGACGTCCTAGATCCTGGTGATCATTGTCGGTTCTCGGCTCGTCGATGATCTTTCTGTGAGCGACACAGAGAATAACGGCGGCCGCACAGGAATCACCGTCTGAGGATGATGATCAGGAGGACGTTGCCTTGTCGATCATTGAACAAGAGGGGCGTGATCTCTATTTCCGGCAACCGCCAGTTGGCGCGATGCCAGACTCTTTGAGTGTTCTGGCCTGGGCGCCTATCCCGCCATCCAGGCCTCTTTATGACGCGTGAGGGCGCCCCGGCTGATGGCGCCGTTGAGTGATCGCCCCTCGTGGCTGCAAGGGCTGAACGATCAAACGCGGCAGCCCAACGCCCCCGGGGACGCGGCAAGTGAAGGGGGCCTTTCTTGCCTGGAATCGAACCGCGGTATCGGTATGGCCGTGGTGGTAGGTGAGGGATTCGATGTCTCGGGGAGTGTCACATGGGACGATTGATCGCGATGGTGCTGGTCCTCGCGCTGTCACTTGTGCACAGCCCGGTTGCCGCCGCCGACGAAACGCTCACTCGTCCGCTGTATGTCACCAACTTCGGACCGCGGCCGGGCAGCGATCTCGGCCCGCCGCCTGGCGTTTCCGTCTTTGCCATGACGCGGGACGGGCAGGCCGAGCTGACTGGGCCGCTGGTGGAGGCCGGCGGCCAGCTGCGCGGCATCGTGCTCGCTCCTGACGGGCGGCATGCCTACGTGGCGGGCACGACCGCGGGTTCACTGCCACGACTCACCACATTCGCTGTGGGTGGCGACGGCGACCTGACTCCTACCGCTTCGACACAGCTGCACGACACAGAGCCGTTCGGCATCGCTATCGCGCCGGACGGGCGCAACCTGTACGTCACCGGCCTCCTCCGGAATTTGGTCGAGATCTTCCAGATCGCTGGGGATGGCTCCGTCCGGCCGCTGGGAGATCCAGTGACCGTGCCCGTGGCGAGCCCCCGAGGGGTGGCCATCTCTCCCAACGGCCGCTTCCTGTTCGTCAGCCACGGTCGGCCTTCCGACAGCGAACCTGATGTGCTGACGGTCTACGCGCGCCGAGCCGACGGCGGAATCAGTCCGATAGGCGAGCCCGTTGCGGTGGGTGCCACTGCCACGGGGATCGGCGTCACTCCCGATGGCCGCTTCCTCTACGTTGCCAATCACCTGTCGAACTCGGTGTCCGGCTTCGCCGTCGGCGCTGACGGACGGCTGAGCGCGATTCCTGGGAGCCCTTTCCCCGCCTTCGAGCTTCCGACCGACGTCGCTATCACGCCCGACGGCCGGCATCTTTACGTCTCGGCCGGCGGTTCGCACGATCCGGAATTCCAGGGATTCGTTCTCGGATTTTCTATCGCCACCGATGGTCGGCTTACTCCCGTGCCCGGCGGCCGATTCCGTGCCGGGCAGGCTCCGTCCAGTCTGTCGCCGACTCCGGACGGACGGCATCTCGTCGTGTCGAGCCATCTCAGTAGCGACATCACCGTGTTTCGTGTCGCGCGCAACGGCACGCTCGATCGGCGCGGCCCCAACATCCCCACGACCGGCCAGGATCCGGCCTTTCAGGCGGTGACCTTCCGGCCGAACGCCGCCCCCCGTGCCGCCTTCAGCGCCGACCAGGACGGCACGACCGCTCGTTTCGACGCGACCGCCTCGTCCGACCGCGACGGGCGGGTCGCCCGCTTCGACTGGGACTTCGGCGACGGCACGCGGGTCAGCGACGCGGGGCCCCAGCCCGTGCACGAATACGCCGAACCCGGCGTCTACCGGGTCACGCTCACGGTGACCGACGACGAGAACTGCTCCACCACGCAGATCTACACCGGCCAGAAAATCCTCTGCGACGGTGACTCCGCGGCCCGGACGTCACAGGAGCTGGAGATCATGTAAGCCCCGTTATGTTCGCCGTCATGTCTTTCATTTCCTGAACCGGATATGTCGCATGAACGCCGGCTGGTCGAACCCATCCGCTGGGTGGGCGACTAGTTCGCGGAGGGAGACCGGGGTGGGCGACCTCGCGGGTCAGGGCGGCGGCGCCGGTAGCGGTTTCCACGAGGTGGCGGTCCACGGTGAAGCGGTGGACGGGTTGCGCTGCGGACGGTTGCGGACGCGTTCCCATTCGGGCAGCAGCCGAACGATCAGCCCGGTCTGGTCGAGCGCCTCCCAGACGCCGATGGTGAGGTCGGTCGGTTCCGAGTGACCGCCCGGTGTTCTCGGGCTCGTCCAGGCAAAGCGGTGACGGGAGCGGGCTCCTTAAGCACCGTTGGTCAGGCTCCGGGGTGAAGAGAGCGGTGTGGGGGCGTCTGATACGGGATTCGGCCTGCGTCGGCGACAGCGGCCCCTGTTGCGGGCTGGTGCAGTGGCGCGTGTGGATCGACGTGGGGTCAGTGTCGTTCCTTGGGTCGGGGTTGCGAGGCGGTGGAGTGCCCGGTGGCTCGGGCGGTGCCGGGGGCGGGGTGGC